>NZ_CP147250.1:300000-600000 GCF_017316305.2 Enterococcus sp. DIV1094 | reverse complement strand
GGGTCTACTACTTATTTGAAAAGTATTGCAATACGTGTAAAAGACCGTGATAAAATGATCGAATTTTATAAAGACACGATCGGTTTTGATTTAAAGAGGGAAGAAAATGAATTAGCGATTTTCGGTACGGTAGAAAATGACAGCGAGCTGTTATTATTAGAGGAAAGTCCACGAGCAAATGATCACTTTGGGGAAGTCAAAAAGCTCAATCGTTTTTCTTTGATCATTCCAACGTTAGAGGAGATGGCAGATGTGCTTTACCGCATTCGTCAAACGAATCAAACGATCGAAGAAGCATTGGAAAGTGACGGACGCATCGGTATCTTATTAAAAGATCCTGAAGGTAACTTTTTAGAGATCTATCATGAGGCACCAGAAGCTTTACAGCAACAAGCGGTGGAACAATTAGATCAAGAAGCACTATTGCGACAATCAAATGAGCGCTTCACGAAATTATCCGCTGGTACTTATTTCCAAAAAGTCCACCTAAACGTCTTAGATATGGAAAAGGAACAAGAGTTTCTATCAGAACTTTTAGGTTTGACCGTCCATAAAGAGGAAGAAAAAGAATTTATCTTGAATAAAGGTGATTTTCATGTAGGACTGACTCAATCTGACAGCCCAGTGATCGCCTTACCGACGGATGAGGTCCTAGGATTAGACTTTTTGAAATTTGTCATTGATCCAGAAAGTATGCAACGTTTGATTGAACATTTGAACAAAGAAACGATTGATTTTTACATCGACAAAAAACAAAAAGTTTTGACTTTGTATGATGCTGTCGGCATCGAATGGTGGTTCGTAGACGAAACAAAAGCAACCAATATCATCCAATGAACAGTTGCTAGGCTTTGTCGATTGCTCGACCGTTGGAAAAAGCAGGAAAAGTTCAGCTGAGGCTGAGGATTTCCTGCTTTTTTTATTCCAGAAGTTAAATAGCGGATCAAACATGAAAAACAATTGATTCTGATCGAAGAAAGAATTATGCTTGGATAGAAAAATAAGTACATCCAGAGACAAACAAGGAGAAACTATGTACCCTAAAACAAAAGAAGCGATACTAAAAAAAATGAATGAGGGATATTACCCAGGAATCGTTGCCGCTTTTATCAAAGGAGAAGAGGTTGAAAAGGTGATCGCAGGTGATGCACGAATCATTCCGACAACTAAACCGATGACAGAAGACTTACTCTTTGATGCGGCTTCACTGACAAAAGTGATAGCAACGACAAGTCTTGTCTTGCGATTGCTCGAAGATGGAAAAATCGAATTAGATGAACCGTTGCATACGTATTTGCCAACTTTTGAGAATCAAACGATCACGATTCGTCATTTGTTGACGCATACCTCAGACATCCAAACATTTATTCCGGATCGAGATCGTCTTTCACAATCCGAGTTGATTGCAGCTTACTTAAAACTTCAACCTGGCGATCAATTAGGGATAGACGTCCGTTATACGGATGCAGGCACGATTTTATTAGGCTTGATGTTAGAGGAGATTTTTCAAGAAGATGCAGTCGTGCTTTTTGAAGAACAAGTATTGGCACCATTAGGCATGATGAACAGCTTGTTCTTACCCCGTCCTTCAGAAAAGATCGTTCCGACTGAACAACTCCCTTCTGGTGAGGTGATCCATGGCTTGACACATGATCCAAAAGCGCGAGTATTGGCAGAACATGCGGGAAATGCAGGTCTATTTATTGATCTGGCGGATTGTCAGAAATTCGTCCAAATGTATCTCCGTTATGGCAAACTTGATGCAGGCCATTTTTTAGAGGAAACAACGATCCGTTCGTTATTAGCGGATCATACCCCGACTGGAAAAGGTGGTCGTTCACTAGGATGGGATCTAAAACAAGATAAAAAAGATGGACATCCACTATTGTTCCATACAGGGTATACAGGAACCTTTTTCCTGATCGATCCGATCGACCAAGAAGCGTTCATCTTTTTATCGAATCGCTTGCATCCAAACGATCATCGTGAAGCATATCTTCAATGTCGCGATGAAATCATTGAAATTTATTTAGAAGAGAAAGCGTTACACTGAAAATAATGCTATAATAGCATTGAAAATCGAGAGGAGTTTGACGTATGCAAGAACCATTATTTTTAAAACCTGTTTTTCAAGAAAAAATCTGGGGAGGCAGTCGATTACGTAGTGTTTTTGGCTTTGATATCCCAAACGATAAAATTGGAGAGGATTGGGCGATCAGCGCACATCCTCATGGCGTCAGTGTCGTTGAAAATGGCCCATTCAAAGGTTGGAAATTAGATGATCTATGGAAAGAACATAAAGAATTGTTCGGTCAACCAACGGAACCTGTTTTTCCTTTATTGATCAAGATCCTAGATGCAGAAGATGATCTATCTGTCCAAGTACATCCTGATGACGCTTATGGTATGAAGCATGAAGGCGAGTTAGGAAAAACAGAATGCTGGTACATCATTGATGCGGAACCAGGAGCAGAAATCATTTATGGTCACCATGCAAAAACTCGAGAAGAGCTAGCTGAAATGATCAAAGACGGTCGCTGGGATGATCTGTTGAAAAAAGTTCCTGTCAAAAAAGGTGATTTTTTCTATGTTCCAAGTGGAACGATCCATGCCATCGGTAAAGGGATCATGATCTTAGAAACACAACAAAGCTCAGATACGACTTATCGTGTATACGATTATGATCGTAAAGATGACCAAGGGAACACACGAGAATTACACATCCAACAATCGATCGATGTGACAACCGTGCCAGCACAAGCCCCTGAATTGCAGATCAAAGAGATCCGTCAAGGAAACTCTTCGATCGTGACTTATGTGGAAACAGAATTTTTCAATGTTTACGAATGGGACATCAAAGGAATCACATCCTTCAAAAAACAAGCGCCTTATACATTGATGACAGTGATCGATGGGGCAGGCGAATTGGTCGTAGACAATCAAACATATCCGTTAGAAAAAGGAACAAGTGCGATTTTACCAAGCGATATCACAGAGTGGAAAGTTCAAGGCGAATTGTCGATCATCGCTTCTGAACCAGGAGAAAAAGAATAGGAAAAAAGTTGTGACAGAAGTGTTCAGCTCCGAGAACCCCGAAAATCGATTTTCAAATTTTCGGGGTCCTCGTTTTTTTTATCAATAAACCAAAGACAGTGAATGAAATTTCATTGGAAAAATATCACTTCTTGAAATCACTTACAAAGTATGTTATATTCTTGTCGTAGAGTTAAAACGTTTTAATAAAACGTTTTAAAGATTTTTCCAAAAGGAGAGGGAAACGATGAATACTGTTACAGTTATCGGAAGTATCAATTTAGATCGGACGATTCGTGTGACCTACATGCCAAAACCGGGTGAAACGATCCACACGAAAGAAACTTTTTCAGCTGGCGGAGGTAAAGGAGCGAATCAGGCTGTTGCTGCCAGACGTTCTGATGCAAAAACTTACTTTATTGGTGGCGTTGGAAGAGATGAAGCAGGAAAAACGATGACAGAATTGCTTGAACAAGAAGAAATCGATATAAGTGGTGTAGCGACATTAGACAATCAAGCGACTGGTCAAGCCTATATCATTGTTGATGATCAAGGCGAAAACAGCATCATGATCCATGCTGGTGCAAACAACGCGTTTACCGTAGCACAAGTTCAAGAAAATAAAGAAATCATCCAAAAAAGCGATTTTATTATTGCCCAGTTTGAAAGCGCTATAGAACCAACGGTCGAAGCATTCCGGATTGCCCGGGCTAATGGAGTGAGAACGATTTTGAATCCCGCACCTGCTCTAGAAAACGTTCCTGACGAGTTATTAGCAGTGACAGACATGATCATTCCAAATGAAACAGAAACGGAAATCTTAACAGGTATTACCATTACCGATGAAAAGAGTTTGAAAGAGGCGGCACAAGTCTTTCATGGATTAGGAATTGAAGCCGTGATCATTACGATCGGCAGCAAAGGCGCCTACTACGATATTGCTGATGGTGCAAGTGGGATCGTGCCAGCTTTTAAAGTCCATGCGGTGGATACAACGGCTGCCGGTGATACATTTATCGGAGCGATGAGTAGTGTATTAACGAAAGATTTCAGTAACTTAGAAGAAGCCATCCGCTATGGAAATCAAGCCTCTTCTTTAACGGTTCAACGTTTTGGCGCACAACCTTCGATTCCGTATAAACATGAATTAATTTGATTGACGAAAGGATGAAACAACAATGAAGAAAACAAAAGTAATCAATTCAGATATCTCACGAGTGATTGCTCAAATGGGACATTTTGATAAATTAAGCATTGGGGATGCAGGGATGCCTGTACCGATGACGACTGAAAAAATCGATCTGGCAGTCACACAAGGTGTTCCTAGCTTTATGGAAGTTTTACGCAATGTATTATCAGAATTAGCTGTACAGCGCATTTATTTAGCAGAAGAAATCAAAAAAGAGAATCCTGCTATTCTTTCAGAAATCCAAAAAGAAATGCCGGATACACCGATTACTTTTATCCCACATAGTGAAATGAAAGCAGAGTTAAACAATTGTCACGCGTTTATTCGCACAGGTGAAATGACGCCGTATGCGAATATTTTATTAGAAAGTGGCGTCGTATTCTAAAAAAGGAGATGTAACGAATGAATGCAACAGCATTATTGATCGGTTTAGGGCCATTATTAGGGTGGGGGCTTTATCCAACGATTGCTTCGAAAATCGGCGGCCGTCCTGTAAACCAAATTCTAGGATCAACGATAGGAACTTTGATATTTGCACTTATTTTTGCCATGATCAATGGGATGGCATTGCCATCTGGAATGGATCTAGTGTTTTCTATTCTTTCAGGTGTTGGTTGGGCAACTGCTCAAATCATTACCTTCCAATCCTTCACGTTGATTGGTTCGTCTCGCGCGATGCCGATCACGACAGCTTTTCAACTACTAGGAGCTTCCTTATGGGGCGTGTTTGCGTTAGGCAATTGGCCAGGAACAACAGCTAAAGTGCTTGGTGGCTTAGCATTGGTCTTGATAATTTTAGGCGCATGGATGACTGTTTGGACCGAGAAAAAAACCAAGGAAAACAGCAGTTTATTGAAGAAAGCTGTTTTATTATTAGCAGTCGGTGAAATTGGTTATTGGGCATATTCAGCCGCACCTCAAGCAACATCGATCGATGGAATGCACGCTTTCTTGCCACAAGCAATCGGTATGGTTTTGGTAGCAGTCATCTATACGGCCGTATTAAGTATGAAAGGACACGAAAAATCAGCTTTCACTGAAATTGTTTCTTACAAACAAATTTTTTCTGGCTTCTTTTTCGCTTTTGCCGCTTTGACTTATTTGATCTCAGCTCAACCTAATATGAATGGGTTAGCTACTGGCTTTATCTTGTCTCAAACTTCGGTCGTTCTAGCAACATTGACCGGTATCTGGTTCTTAGGACAAAAGAAAACGAAAAAAGAAATGACCGTCACGATCATTGGTTTGGTCCTTATTTTAGTAGCAGCCACAATGACTGTTCTTATTTAAGAAAAAATCAGTGTCATCAAGTAGTGATCATTTTCTAGAATCGAATAAAAGATTTATTACAATTTAGACAAATACCTCGATAAACGGTGATCAAAAATATACATCTTCGCTAATCACTGCTTATCACCACCTCACCATAGATCCTATTTCAAAGATTGGGCAGTAACAGATGTTACTTGCCCAATTTTTTTTGTGGAAAAAAGATAACAGAAACTGTTAGAATAGAGCTATCTGAAAAAAGCGAAAGCGCAGTCTGCTGAACAAGAAAGGGCAGGTGGTCAACGTGGGGGAGAATTTGAATGCGCTTCCTGCTCATTATGGCTCGAAATTGAAAGGATTTCGCCAGTTATTACATTATTTTAAACAAATGATCATGCCAAATCTTAGTATTTTTATTGCTTGGGGTTTGTTATCGATTCTGACAACGATCACATCAGGGGATTTAAAACAGACACTGGTTCATGTTACTGACTGGTTGATCTATCTGTTACTGCCCATTTTGATCAGTTATTCTGGGGCAAAGATTTTTGATCAAAAAGCGGCGGTAGCAGGCGGTGTTGCGGTTATTGGGATGGTCGTCGTTTCTGATCTGCCACAAATATTTGGCGCGATGATCATCGGTCTGATTACGGGAGGCATTTTTTATCGGGTAGATCGCTGGTTGGTCCCTAAAGTCAAACCTGGCTATGAGATGTTAGTGAATAACTTGATGATTGGACTAATTGGTGGTGTTGTTTGTCTTTTAGGCATACTAGTGATCCAACCACTTGTGGAAGGAAGCTTATCCTATGTTGGTCGCTTTGTTCATTGGCTTATTGCGCAACATTTATTGCCCGTCGTCAGTTTAGTACTAGAACCGTTAAAAATCTTCTTTTTGAATAATGTCATCAATCATGGGATCTTGACACCTTTAGGGATGGAAATGGCGCAACAGGAAGGACATTCGATTCTATTTTTGATGGAAGCCAATCCTGGTCCTGGAATAGGGATTTTAAGTGCATTTTTATTTGCTGCTGATCGAGAAAAAAGTCTCAAAGCAGGCGGTGCATTGATGATCCAAGCCATTGGAGGAATCCACGAGATTTATTTTCCTTTTGTCTTGATGCAACCCGCTCTTTTTTTTGCAGTCATGGTCGGTGGGGCAACAGGAACGTTTGTGTTCCAACTATTTGACAGTGGTTTGAATGCACCCGTTTCCCCAGGATCATTGGTGATTATTTTAGCAAATACGTCACCTTCACAATTTGCAGGTGTCATTTTGGGGATTGTCCTCAGTGCGTTTGCTACATTTATATGTGCCCTACTATTCATGGAAAAAAGAAAACCTGGGGAGTCAGTCATTCCGGAAAGGAGCCAACCGATGAATCAAGAACCAATCAATCAAATCATCTTTGCTTGTGATGCTGGGATGGGTTCTAGCGCAATGGGCGCAGCTATTTTGAAGAAAAAGCTGATGGCACAAGGGATAAACATGCCTATTGATTATCGATCGATTTACGATTTAAGGAATCATGAAAAACAATTGGTGATCGTCCAAAAAGCACTTCTCCCCACAGCAAAAGAAAAAGCGAAAGAGAGCCAGCTCATTGCTGTTGAGCATTTTTTAGAAGTTGAATCGTATCTACCATTGATCAAACAACAACTCCATCAAACGATCGCTGAAGAACAGATCAAAGAGAAACGAGAAATCAAAAAACAAGAGGGAATCACAGTTGTTTTTCTGTATCAAGAAAAGCGGCGAGGCTCCCAAACGATGGGGATGACGATTTTAATGGATCTAGCAAAAGAATATCAAATCGATCTAACCGTGAAAAAAACAGCTGTTGAAGATTTGGTACCTGAGGAAGAAGCCATCTATCTTGCGAGTGAAAGCTTGGCAAAAGCGTATCAGCTTGAACAATTCGTGGATCATTTGTTGATCATTGATCATTTTGTCAGTACTAAATCGTATCTATCATTAGTAAAGGAAGTGGATAAGGATGTATTTGTCACCAAGAGAAAAACAACTATTGACAGAACTCATCAATAGTCCGACACCCGTTTCCATCCAAAAAATGGTCAATGTTTTACGTGTCAGCAAACGTACCGTGTATCGTGAATTGGAGCAGCTAGAGCAATCTTTACACGAAGCAGATGCTTCATTGAAAAAAATAGCGCGTGGCTCATTTGCGATTGAAGCAACACCAGAAACAATGGCACAACTGCGTCAACTAGTAAATGAAACAGAGTTGGAATTATCGACAACTGAAAGACAACATGCGATTTTATTGGAAATATTACTCACCAAGGAACCTTTATCTTTAGGTTATTTTTTAGAAAAGTATTTGATTAGTAACACGACTTTTTATGCTGATATCAAGCAACTGGAAACAAGTATGCAACAACTTCCATTAACGATCACGCGCAACCGTGGCTATGAAATCACTGGACCAGAAAAATATCGAAGATTATTGATTGCAAATATCTTAGAGTTGGAAATCAATGCATATGAAGTATTTCATTTGCTGCAATTTGAGCAGACAACCAATTTCTTTTTTCAATTCATCACGACAGAGAGTTTACTCCTTGCGCGTCAAGTAGTACGTGAAGAATTGGTTCAGCAAAAGAAAGAGCTAAGTGACCGTAAATTGGAACATTTAGTTTTGATCCTCAGTATCACGATCGATCGTGTCAAACAAAATCAAGTATTAACGAATGAAACCTACACAGGGCTAGTAAATAAAGAGTTATTACGTATTGCAAAAGCTTTATTTTCCAAAATTGCAAAGGAGACCCAACAACTCTATCCAGTAAATGAAATCGTCTTTTTTGCTAGTATGTTAAATGATTTCTCCAATTCGTTTGATCAGGATTTCTTTGAAGAAACCTTTGATACGCAGCTCGCTTATCTTGTGAAGCAATTGATCCAAGTCGTGAGTGAAGCAACGAATAATCCATTTTATCAAGATGAAACACTATACAAAATGTTGTTGACGCATTTATCAGGCGTATTTTCTCGAGCAGTCCTTCAAGAAGAGCAGTTGACTAACCCAATCTTAGAAAAAATCATGGTCCAGTATCAAGACATTGCACAAGCAATCCGTCAAGGAATCGAACGGATCTTCCAAGAAAAGAAACTATCTGAAGAAGAAATTGCTTATATGGTTCTTCACTTTGCCAACTCATTGGAAAAAACGCCAAAGGACAGTACGATCAAAATCGCAGGTTTTTCCCCTAGTGGCTTAGCTTCGACAAGCATGCTTGAATTAAAACTAAAAAGATATTTCCCATTTATTCAACACATCCATTTTTATCGAATCGCTGATTTAAAGAAAATCAATTTAGAAGAAGAATATGACCTGGTCATTTCTACTTCGATTTTAAGTGGCTATGACGGGAAATATCTGTTGGTTTCACCATTGCTTCTTGAAGAAGAAATCAAGCAATTAAAAGCAGAATTTGCACGTTTGACCGAACACCGAACGGCAAACGTCCGGTTAGGCGATCAGCCTACGGTTATCGAAGATACGTATGAAGAGACGGTATCGATGATGAGTAAAATCAATCGATTACTCCAGCATTTCTTCATTCAAGAGCTAGACAATCCAGCAACAGTCGAAGCGACTTTAAACAGTATTTTTGACTATTTACCTACAGGATTGGTGCAAGATAAGGACAAAGTTTTTCATCGTTTAATAAAAAGATATCAACAAGCGCCAATTGGATTACCTCATACCAACATGGGACTGTTCCATACGTCTAGTTCTGAGATCACGGCACCATTATTTTGTATCTTTCAATTGAAACAGGTATTAGAAATTGAAGGAATGGATAAAACAAAAGTCGATTTATCAAGAATGCTTGTGATGTTAGCACCGTCCCCGATTGACGAAGCCACAGGGAAATTACTTGGAAAAATCAGCGGTGCATTGATCATGAACGACTTGAATACAGAAATTTTTCGTTCAGGTAATGAAGCAATCATTTATCAGTTATTATCTAAAATTTTAATCGACGAAATTAAAAAATAAAGGGGGGATAGAGATGCTTGAAATTCCAACGGAACACATTTGGCTGAACCAACAGTTTAGTAGTTGGGAAGACGCGCTCCAAACGATTGGCGAGCAGTTACTGGAAAAAGGAGTCATCCAAAAGGAATATATCGATGCGATGATTGCCCGTCAAGAAGCAACAAGTGTCTATATCGGCAATTTTGTGGCACTCCCTCATGGAAAAGTACAAGATGAACAGATTGTTGAAGAAGGTATTTTTTTGTTCCAAGTGCCTGATGGCGTTGATTTCGGGATAAATGGTGAAAAAAAGATCGCAACGATTTTGTTTGCTGTGATCATGAGAGAAAACCAACAATTAACAAGTTTACAAGAACTTGCATTCTTTTGTTCCGATGTCGATCAAGTAATGGCATTGAGTGATGCACAAACAGTAGTGGAAATCCAACAGATTTTAAAACAAGCTGAGGAATTTTGACGTAAAATACGCGACGACCAATCATTTGATTGGTCATTTTTTTTCGATTTTTTTGGGAGAATCTCGCCAAAATCGTAATTATATAGTGAAGGAGGTGCTCCGAAACGAAGTGAGATTTCTTACTTGATTTCAATAAGCAACAGCTGGGTGATTGAATCAACTTTCTCACTTTACAAGATCAAGCGACCACTTTATCAAATGAAAGGAGCTAAAAAATGAGGAGATACTCTAACTTGCTATTCTTGATTTTACCACTCATCATTTTATTTTCTATGATGACTCAAGTAAAAGGCATACCAGTCTCAGCAGAAACGTTGACTGGTGTCCCCGCCTATCAACCAATCACTGCATCTTTCCCCAACTATATGACACGCACGAGCTTACAACCAACCGCACAAGAAGACACTTGGGAAAACTTCAAGAAAGACCACCAACTGATCCAAGGACCGAACGGAAAATTGATCACCATAGGCTCTACGAATTATATCGAAGAGGCGATTCATAAACGCTCGCCAAGATTGCTTGACCCATTTGCCAATGAAAGTGTCGTTGTTGATCCAGCGATCCATATCCCTAATATTGATATCCAGCTATCAAACGGTGGCAGAGAATACGGGTGGTACGGAAAACGAGTGAATGGTGAGATTGCTCTATGTTTGGAGCAGGGTGTGGCTCTCAATATCGGTGAAAATAATGGCTACACTTCAAGTATCCAGAATACAGAATTATTAAAGAAAATCTCTTTGATCAAGTACTATGGCGTCATTGCGACAACTTACACGATGGAAAAAGAGTTGATGACTCAACTACTTGCTTGGGAGCAACAAGGGATCACACCTATCAATATCTCCGGCGTTTTGACCATGAGTGATTATCAAACATTCAAACGAACAGTGATGGAACAAGTGGAACGGTTCTATACCCAACCTAGTTTTCATGGACATGTTATGAATGTAAAAGTCGGCGAAAGCCAAACATTCACCGATACGTCTGGAGCATTTTCAAATTATGCCTCATCTCCCGTGCAATCAATCAATGGAGTCACCATTGAAAAGCAAGGGAATCAAGTAACCGTTACTGCGACTAAAGAGGCACCAGAAGCAAGCGAGATCGCATTTGATTATCATATCCCTAGTAGTTATCAAGGCGCGATCGTCGTGTACCAACACCCTTATACACAAAATATGGTGGTAGGCAGAGTGCCACAGCTCACAAGAACTTCCTTTCAGCTTCGCGTACAAAAATATGGCCATGCAGCTATCCGAAAAGTCGATCAACAAACGAAACAACCATTAGCCGGAGCTGTTTTTCGTTTCACGACTTCAGAAGGACAGCAAAAAGAATTGACGACAGATGTCGAAGGAATTGCTATTTGGCATGATTTGTTGGTCGATACGATCGTTACGATCCAAGAAATCAAAGCGCCAGACGGCTATGTTTTAAATCCAGCCCCCCAGACAGTCACTGTAAAAGTGAATGAATTGACCAGTGTCACGTTAGACAATCAGGAACAGACCGCCAATTTGATTGTTATTAAAGAAGACGAAGAAACCGGTGATCTGCCTCAAGGAGGTGCTCAGTTGATTGGAGCAGTTTATAAATTAACGGATGAAGATGGTCGAACCGTGGCTGAATTGACGATGGAAGAGATGGATGGGCAGGCATCAGCTGAGCTCAAAGGATTGAAACTAGGAACCTATCATTTACAAGAAATCATTCCACCAAAAGGCTATAACTTAGATCCGACGATCTACCCGATCCATTTGACTTATGCAGGACAAAATGAAACAGTAGCTATCCATCGAAAAACAGTCACAGACCGTGTCATCAAAGGTCATATTGAAGGGTATAAATTTGGATCAAAACCACTTATCCCTACTTCTATCTTCGAGGCATTACAAGCATTGACAACTAGTCAAACGAACCAGAAACCACCACTTGAAGGCATTGAGCTGACAGCCTCCGCACATGCGACAGGAAAAGAATATGTCCAAATCACTGAAAAAAATGGCTATTTCAAATTTACAGATTTACCCTATGATACGTATACGATTGCCGAAACAAAAGGAACAGATGGCTATTTGATCATCGAACCTTTTGAAGTGACGATCAGTGAGGAAGGTTATACCCATTTCTTTTTGTTAGAAGATGAAATCATCGAATCACGCGTACATCTCATCAAGATTGATCAAGAAACAGGTGAACAAATCCCATATGCAGGTGCACAGTTCAAGATTTTTGATACTTGGGCAAATGAGGGTCAAGGAGCATTTGTATTCATGACCCGTCCGAATGATACAGAAAAAACTGAGATTTTTGAAACCAATCAAAAAGGAGAACTAGTCACAACCGAGAGTCTACCTTGGGGCGTCGATCGCTATGAGCTTCATGAGATCAAAGCACCAGCAGGTTATCTGCCAATAGAAGAACCATTGATTTTCAGTGTAACGGCAGAGCACCATCACGCGTTGATTCGTATAGAAGTTCCGAATCGTTTAGCAAGGCAATCGATTGCGTTGATCAAGCGGGATCGGTTGAATGAATCTCCTTTGGCGCATGTACCATTTGGTTTATATAAGTTAGGAAAAGCAGAAAATGGCGAGCAAACACTTCAATTCATTGAGGAATATTTAACGGATGAAGAAGGCCGAATCGACGTAAGAGATTTGCCTTATGGAGAGTATCAATTGATCGAAGGAAAGCCCTTAGAAGGGTACTTACCATTAGAAGAACCGGTTGATTTTTCAGTGACTGTTGAGAAAGATGGGGAGTTGATCGTATTAGAAGCTTATAACGAACGAGAAAAATTAGCCTTAACGAGTTTGTTCACCTCCATTGATGGAACCAAGGAACTTGATCCGACAAAAGACAATCGCTTGAAAGATGTGGTTTGGGTCGAAGGAGCAGCCATCGAAATCGGTCATGTATATACCGTAGTGACGCAGTATCGCAAAGTTGGCACAGAAGAACTCATCGCCGAAGCAATCTCAACGTATACAGCAAAGAGTAAAGAAGATCAGTTTGAAGTGTTTTTTGAACTGAAAGCCAATACGCTAAAGGATAAGGACCAATTGATTGCCACGCATATTTTATACTATGAGCCTGAGCAAGAAAACGAAGTTGCCAGAGAAGATGACTTAACCAATAAGGAACAAACGGTTCACTTCAAAACACCAAAAGAAGAGAAAAAAGAAGAGACTAAAAAGCAGGAAAACACTCGAGAACTACCGAAAACAAACAGCAGGAGCTCTTCGTTTCTTGTAGGGATAGGTACCCTATTTCTAGGAATAGGTGGCGTTGTATTCTATAAACAAAAAAAGGAGTGATATGAATGCCTGAGAAACACACACATATGAGATTAGGATTATTCCTATTGAGTTGTTCAATTGTATTGCTGATCAGCGGCTGTAAACCAAGAGAAACAGAAGTCCCGCAAACGGCTGACTCCACAGTAAGCAGAAAGAATCAAGAAATCAGAGTGAAAGGATCAGAATCAAGTGACCTAAAAAAAGAGGATCACACTGCTTATTTGTTTGAGTTTGCTGCTCAATTGAGGAGGCCAATGAATCAACCCTCTGAAGCCACGATCAGAGATGAAACAAAGCGGCTAAGAATCGCGTATCTTGAAGCAACAACAGTACCTCAGATCGTCGAAAGCACAGTTGTAAAAAGTAACCAAACGCATCAGCCAAGAGAATTCGAGCAAACAATGACTCCTAATATACCTGTTACTCCAGAGGCATTAGATCAGTGGCAAGGGCCTATCGTTCATGTCAATGACCCATTGCACATTTTACCTAGAGGAACAGCGATTGATCCACTTGCATATGTTACTTTCATTCAAGGGAGCGATCCCAATCCGCTGATCCATTATACGCCCATCGATCCGAACCAAACGGGTTATCAAACCATGCAGATTTCAGCAATTGATTCAAAAGGAAACGTGAGTGTTGCGACTGTGACTTTTCTTTTTAATCACTCGCCAATCATTCAACAGGAAAAGAAAAGTCAACACGTAGCGATCGGTTCGAGTATTGATTTATTGGCAGGGGTTTTTGCTTACGATGAAGAAGATGGTGAATTGACCGCAGAAATCCAAGTAGAAACGACACTCCAAACAGAAAAAGAAGGAAGTTATGAAGTCATTTATTCTGTAACAGATCAATTTGGTGCAAGTACCAGTTTGACAACCAATGTGACGATCACGAATGAAGCACCGATGATCGTTGGCCCCAATCAGCTCGTCTTTCCTGTCAATCAGTCATTCTCTTTATTGGATTATTTCTCAGCAAGTGATCAAGAAGATGGGGCGATCAATCTTACTTCGGAAAATATCTTGGCATCTGATTTTGATCCCCAGGTACCGGGAAACTACTCTGTAAGAATCGGAAATGTGATGGATCGTTATGGCAAGCGAGCAATTGAGCGCACCGTCCATATTCATTTGACGAACGAAGCGCCCACAGTCACAAATACGCATATGACGCTCCCTGTTTTTAGTGAATGGAATAAAGAAAGCTATTTGGCAACACTGATTCTAGGAGATCGTGAAGATTCGGTGAATCAACTACAAGTGATGATCGATGTGCCACTTTGGCAGAAAGTCGACACTTCACGATTAGGTATCTATCGTTTTCCTCTTCAGGTCCAAGATACACATGGAAAAATCACTCGGACTTTTGGGAGCGTCCACGTAGTCAATGAGCCTCCTGTATTTTCTGGAATTGAGGATAAGAGAATCGTTGTAGGTGAAGAGAAGCTGGATCTACTAGCAGGCATCTCCGTGACCGATCGTGAAGAGTACTTGAGCATAGCAGATGTTGAAGTCATAGAAGAAATCGCTTGGGACATACCTGGAAGCTATCCTGTTTATTTGTCGATCAAAGATTCGTTTACAGAAACGCGAGTGTCTTTTCATGTCATCGTGTTAGAAAAGAATCTAGAAATGCCAGAGATAACAAGCGAATAAGGAGAAACGAATGGAATATTTCAATCAAGCAATGTCACTATTTTCCAATGGAATCATTACCGCAGGCAGTTTACTGACTGTCTGGGGCATCATCCAATTAGGCGTTGCAATCAAGGAACACAATGGTCCAGGTATGCAACATGCCATTTTTCAAATCGTTGGTGGAGCAGTGGTTTTAGCTGCCGGTGCGTGGATCACGAATATTTCGATGTGAAAGGACAGAAGTGAATGGACGGTGCGATAGAATTTCTACTACAAACAATGGCAGAACAATTAAGTTTATCGACGAATCATAAAAACAGTCTGTTGCAAAACCTAGAACATTATTTGCCGGAAATCTATCGTTACAGCGTGACGATCATGGAAAGTGTCGTCAAACCTATCGCGTATTCACTGTTAGGTTTCCTACTATTGATCGAATTCCAACAACTCACGCATCGCTTATACGGGAAACAGTCAGAATTTGGTGGTCTGGAACTATTCTTGCCATTGTTTATCAAAATCGGCTTGACCGTATTGCTTTTACGACATTTGATGGTTTTTCTCAATGCCATTATGGATGTGGGTATCTTTGTTAGCCAAGGCATCAATCAATTGGAAATCCCAGGTGTTACGGATCAAACAATGGATATTGTCGGTGTGATGGAGCAAATTGCTCAGTTAGGTTTTTTCGAGAAAATGACGTTGTTGATGATCTTACTCGTTCCATTAGTCCTATCGATCATTGTCAGCGTCCTTGCGCAAGTGCTGATCTTTTTACGCTTTTTGGAAATGTATCTTTATTTGAGTATTTCACCTTTACCGATCGTTGCTTTAGTAAACACAGAAATCGGACATGTCGGAAAGAATTTTTTAAAGCTTTTTGGCGCGGCATCTTTACAAGGAGTCTTGCTATTTATCGTGTTGAATATCTATCCGCTTCTAGTGAGTACTGTTTTTTCATTTGATGAGAAGCAAGGAATGATTGCCGTGATCAGCGCAATCGTTGGCAATTGCCTGGCACTATCTATGTGTTTGTTCTATACATTGAAATGGTCTAAAGCGATCATCGTTGCAGCATGAGTGAAGAAAGGCGTGGAAATATGGCAGTAGAAGTAGTAATTAGAAAAGAAATCAAAGAATACCAAGAAAAAATCTTTTTTGGTTTCTCACTAAGGCAGATCATCGTGATCGCTTTAACACTAGTAGTGATTTTGCCGATCGGTCTGCTCAATCATTTTGTTTGGGGATATTCTATCGATGATCTGGGCTTTATATTGATGTTTTTTACCAGTCCGATTCTATCTGTTGGTTGGATCAAAAAAAATCAGTTACCTTTGGAAAAATATCTCTTTGTTCGTTGGCGTCATTTTATCGCAACAAAGCACTATCCTTATCAAAATGCTCGTTTGGAGGAAGAACATGAGGGGATTTCAACGAGGAAAAACAATAAAACAGAGAAACATCGAAGTGAACAAGGGAACTAAGAAATCTTCATTAGCCAAATTATTACACAAGCAAAAGAAAAAAAGAGGAAAAAAAGAGCGGAAATCAGCACCTCCCAAACATGCACAGGGGAAGATCCGTTATGAAAAAATGTATGAAAGTGGGATTTGTGAACTTCCTTCTGGCTACTACTCCAAAAGTATCCAGTTTTCTGATGTCAATTATCAAATTGCACCGAAAGAAGAACAACAAGCTATTTTTCAAAGGTATTGTACCTTGCTAGATAGCTGTGATGAGCGAACGCACCTAACGATCACCTTGCGAAAGAAGCGCATCGAACAAAAGGACCTGGAAAAGCAATTGTTTTATGAAGAAACAGGGGAAAGACAGGATATCTATCGACAGGAATTGAATGAAATGCTTCGGCAAACAATGACAGAAGGCGGCAGGAACTTTAGTAAACAGAATATAGTAACATTCACCACACAAGCCACTGATTATGCTCAAGCCAAACGTTCGCTTGAGCGCATCGAACAACAACTCAGCAATAGCCTGTCAGAAATCGAGTCGAGTAGTCAACTTCTTTCTGGAAAAGAACGGTTGCAGCTTCTCCATGAATTGATCAAGCCCAATGAATTATTCCAATTCAATTATATAGATTTGGTTTATAGCCGTTTATCCACAAAAGCAGTTGTGACGCCATCAAGTTTTAACTTTAAAGCAAAAGACTATTTCGAACTCGGTTCAAATTACGCCCAAGTACTTTATTTGAAAGAGTATCCCACTAAGCTGTCTGATAAGCTGATTTTAGAATTGATGGATATTGGTGAAGAGCTATGTTTATCGATCCACATTGATCCAGTGGATTCCGAAAAAGCGAATCAACTGATCCAAATAAAAAAAGCGTACATGGAAGGAGATAAAACGGCTGCGGAAAGAAGAGCAACACAAAAAGGGTATGATCCTTATTCGAGCATTCCCTATGAATTGACCAATAGTATCAAGGAAGCTGAAGCTTTATTAGATGACTTAGTCAAAACAGGACAGAAATTATATTTTGTCACCTTCTTAGTTTATTTTCGCGCTCAGTCAAAAGAACAACTTGCTGATATTGCGGAACAAGTACAACATATCGGACGTAAAAATCGTTGCACTTTCAGTGCGTTGGACTATCTACAAGATGAAGGGTTCAATTCAGTTTTACCTTTAGGCAAGAATTGGATCGAGCAGCAACGAACGCTGACGACAGAAAGTACAGCAATCTTTATCCCTTTTTCCGCACAAGATCTCGACCATAGCGATGGGAAATACTATGGGCAAAATCAAACAACCAAGAATAGTGTCAGAATCAATCGTAAATTGCTAAACACGCCGAGTGGCATGATTTTAGGTAGTTCTGGTTCAGGGAAAGGTGTAGCCAAAAAATATGAAGTAATCACGACGTTACTTAAAAATCCAGAAGATGAGGTCATTTCGATTGATCCGGAAGACGAAGATACGGTCATCGGTAATGATTTTGATGCTCAAATCATCAATATTGCCCCAAATACAGATACATTCATCAACTTATTAGATAGTTCAGAAGACTTAAAGGGAGAGGCTGATCCGATCAAATTGAAAGCTGATTTTTTGTTGACTGCTTGTGAAGCATTGATTGGTGGCCCCACTGGGTTAAATTCAGCACAACGTTCAATCATCGATCGAGTCACTCGCTTGACGTATTTCAATTTCCAACCAACCTTAGAAAAGACAGCGCCGACACTCGCGGAAGATTGGTTTCCACTTTTAAAAGAACAACCAGAAGCAGAGGCGCAAACACTAGCGTTAGATCTAGAGTTGTACATCGAAGGTTCACTGTCGATTTTCTCTCAAACAACTAACGTTTCTTTGAATAAACGTTTTGTGATCTACAATACGAAACAACTAGGAAGCCAATTGAAAACATTTGGGATGATGGTTGTTTTGGAACAAGTATGGAATCGGGTTGTTCGTAATCGTGACCGAGGCATCACTACTTGGATCTATATCGATGAAATGCAGCTACTGCTAAATGATCCTTACTGTGAAAATTATTTTTTTGAACTCTGGAGTCGAATCCGAAAATGGGGAGCGATCGCTACCGGGATTACTCAAAATGTTGAAACATTATTATTGTCAGATAAAGCCCGCCGGATGTTAAGTAATACGGAATTTATCATCATGCTCAAACAAGCAAAAAGTGACCTAGATGAGCTGTCTACTTTATTCAGTCTTTCTTATCAGCAACAAAAACAATTGATCAATCCAATTAAAGGAGCCGGACTGATACGTGCGGGGAATGCGATCGTTCCTTTCTCAAATACTGTGGACGCAACAACAAAACTTTATGAATTGATCACCACCGATCCTATTGAACGTCATAAATTACGACAGGAAGTATCGCCATGACTCAATCTAAGATAGCGACAGAAGCGGACAAGAGAGAACGAAATCAACGAAGGAATATCAGGCATTTTCTGCGTAGAAAAATTGGCGATCCTATAAGAGGGATGAGTGGTTCCCATCAAAAAACAGCTGACTTTTCTTTGGTGGAAAATAAAAGCCTACGCATCAATAAAGTCACTCCTTATATATTTATTGGTGCAAGCAGTCTAATATTTTTTATTTTCTTCAGCATGATCGGGTTTGTTTCTTCTGCCACCGTCAAAACTAATGAGTTTGAATTGACACATGTCTGGAAATACTTAACCGAATTAGACGCTGAATTGACATTGGAATTAAAAACAACAGAGAAACCGATTTTAGTGAATGATCGAGTGGTAACTTCAAATGAAGTTGTGATAAGAACTGATATAGATGAGGTGTTAGTATATTTAGATTTGGCTTATGGGGATTACCGATTGGACACACCAGATGGACTCAAAGAAACGATCAAAGAGCTACATCAACAGTTGTGGCAAATAGATAGCAAGGAGGAACAAGTGAAAGTAATGTCACGACCATTGTCTCAAGTGATCACTTGGACGCCAGAGTGGCAAGAAAGACGGCAGTTGTTAGCGGAAATTGGTCTTTATGCCAGTTTGACTGAATTGAGTAATCCATTGAAAGAGGAAGATTCAGTGCGTATAACACAACGTTTTGGGTATTACGCAACGGATCGGGAAAAGCGACTATTTGAGGGAATAGTTATCCAGACAGAACCAAACGAGATCTTAGTCGCTGCCATTGGAGGAGATATTACAAGAGATCAAGAGAATGTAACAATCACAACAAATCACCAGAAAATTACTTATCACGATGTCGTCATTACAGCAACTGAGGGACAAACTGTTTCGAAAGGTGAAGAAATCGGTCGCGTGAAACAAGATGAATTGCACTTGTCTTATCATAAAAAAGGTGACACAGTCAATCCAGCGTTTTATTTCCCCAACGTAATCGATAACGATCAGGGGCTGTTCGATTCAAGTGGCATAGGGACTACCTTCAATGAACAGAAATTTCGAGAAGTGATTTTACTTCATTGTCATGCATTTAGCAATCAGGCAGAGACGATCATCCAAGCAGCTAAAGACAATGGGATTTCACCAATCGTTTTAGCTGCGATCATGATCCACGAAACTGCTTGGGGGACGAGTAAAGGGATTCGTGAAAAGAACAATCCAGGGGGCTTGATGCGAGAAAATGAGTTACTTTCCTATCCCACACTTGAAGAAGGGATCGCGGCCACTGCCCGAACGTTGAATCAATTGATCGTCGTTCAAAGACTGCTGACAGTAGAGCAACTTGGAAGTGTCTACTGTCCTGTAGGTGCAAGTAATGATCCTCTTGGCTTAAACCAATATTGGGTACCAACGATCAAAGAATTATTTGTCCAACTAGGCGGCAGTAAAGATATGAGCTTACTCTGGCAAGCAGATCACACGCTTGGTCAACAGGTGTTGGCGCAAGCAAGAACATTGTATCGTAAAAATGTTCAATACTCGCAAGGATTTGAACGCGGAACCTTTCCTTATCATGATTGCTCCTCTTTTGTTTTCTGGGCGATGAGAGGCGTAGGTCTGCCTGTTCAACTTGGGAGCACTGAGACATTATATTCTTTAGAAGGAACGCTCCTAATGCCAATCAGTCGTGAAGATGTAAGAGCGGGTGATTTGTTTGTTTGGGGAAAGAAAGGACACTCTTTAGGCAGTTATGGTCATACAGGCATATTTTTGGATGAAGGAGGTAAAACGATCCTTCATTGTACTCCTGCTACTTCTCGCGGCTATGGTCAAGAAGGAGATATCGTCATCACACCATTTGAAGGATATGCGGGTGACTTCCAATTGGCTCCTGTTTATTTCTATCGATTGATGGGAGAAATCAAATGAACCTAACATCCAGTTTTCGTTCTTTTGTTCTTGTTCTTTTACTGATAGGGGGGATTACTTTTAGCATTGGCTGGTCTGTCGGTTCTCGTTCACAAGAAAAAAGGCAAGAATCTGAACAGAAAGCCGGCCAACTTTCAGAAGCACAAGTGAAAGAATTTTTGCAAGCATATTATACGTTTGAAACAGTCGGTGAGAATTACACCACATACGTTGATTTTCTATCGAATAACATGCAGGAAAAGGCAAAAGCAGAACAGCTTAAAAAAGCGCATATCCCGCAACGTTTTGGATTTAGTCGATGGCTGACGAGCGAGCATTATTTCAAAAAAACAAATGATGAAGTGATCGAAGTTCTGTGTCTGGTTGATTTTACGACCTCTTTATTGAATGAAGAAGGGGATGTTGTAAAAAAAGAGATCCGCCATCGTGTGGGCGTAAAACTAACGTATCTTTATGAGACTGACGATCATCGCTTTTTATTAGATGATCTTGAGCAGTTGGTTTTGTTTCAAGATGACGTGACAGTTGGATGATGGACACGATGTTCGATGGAAAAAACAAAATGAATAAGGGAGGGCAGCGTATGGCGAAAGAAACTGCAATCATCGACCAGATTCATCACTTACAAGTAGAAGAAACCCAGTTAGATTTGTTTCAGGCTTTGGAATATTTAGAAACTGAAAACCGCCGGGTCTTGATGGCAAACATACAAGGACATTGTCGTCTACGAATTTATGATCGTAAAGGAGTACTTCTGCTGGAGAAGATTCTACAATTTCCATTAACTGAGGAGATTGAAGAAGTATTAGATTCAGACTGGGAGCAAGTCAAAGAAACAAATAAAACAGAAAAGAAGATGCTTTTCACTGATCCAAGCAATAGGTGGAAAAAGTATCAGTTATCACGAATTGATTGGAAAAAGATCATCCAGCGATTACTTCTCAGTGGAGTAATCGTTTTTGTTGTTATACGAGGTGCCAGCATGTTTGTCGGACAAAGTGCAAATAACGAACCAAAAGTAACTGAGGACTCTCAGAACATTTCATGGCAGTCACTAGTCGAAGCAGGAGCATATGACGAAGCTGCTGAAAAATATCCGGATCAGTATCAACAATTGCTCGATCATTTAGTGGAACAACAGGAATTTTCTTGGGTTGAGAAGCTGAACGAGCAAAGACCAACAGGAAATGCGACGTTCGATCTAGCTTTTTATCAGAAAGATTGGGAAACAGTGATTGTGACCCACGTGGAACAATTAACAGAACAACGCCAAGTCAAGTTGGCAATTGCCTATTTGGAACTTGAACAAATCGAAGAAGCAGTTGTGTTGAATCGCCATATAAACCAGCCAGAGATTACTTTGACAATCGATCAGTTTTATTTGCAAGAAAGTCTTGATTGGTTGAAAGAAAAAGAAATAGACAAGGCGAAAGAGCTGTCTCAAAATATCCAGACGGAAGAATTGAAAGCGGTGATGGCGGCTTATATCGAGCAAGCAGCCATTATCTTAGATTTTATTCGCTTCTATGAGGATTCTTCTGATCGTTCTGACAGTGTAAAACTTTGGGAAGAGCGATTGGCTCGTTTGGGGGAATCAGTAGAATGAGAAGAATGACCGACAGCACAACAATGCTACAGCCTGTTGGATGAGGTTTTTACAATATACCCAAAGATAGAAAAAGAGCTATTGTTTCTATGTCTTTAAGAAATGTCAAATATCTTGCATCACCACAGTCCTTTTCAATCCTCCATATTTTGGCACAAATGATCGTGCCAAAGTCCGACTATTTATCTCGTTAGTAAGCGGATACAATTTGGTTAAAGAAAGAGAAAAAGGAGCGGTTGAAGTGGAAAAGACGATGCCAAAAAATAAAATTTCATTCAAAGCAAAAGTACAAAAGTTAGGAAGTACCTTATCCAGTATGGTGATGCCAAACATTGGAGCATTGATTGCCTGGGGTGTCCTTACGGCATTATTTATTCCAGATGGCTATTTACCAAATGAAGCATTTGCTTCGATGGTAGGCCCGATGTTGACCTATCTGATCCCGCTATTGATCGGCTATACCGGAGGGAAAGTCATCGGTGGTGATCGTGGTTCAGTCGTAGGAGCCATCGCAACGATGGGTGTGATTGTCGGAACAGATATCCCGATGATGCTTGGTGCGATGATCATGGGTCCATTAGGTGGCTATGCCATCAAGAAATTCGATCAAATTTTTCAAAAGCATATCAAATCAGGGTTTGAAATGTTGGTCAATAACTTCTCTGCAGGATTGATCGGTTTTGCGCTAGCATTGCTTGGCTTTTCTGCCATTGGTCCAGTGGTCGATACATTGACGCAAGCGATGGCAACAGGCGTTGAAGCAATTTTAAATGCAAATTTGATTCCATTGACAAGTATTTTTATCGAGCCAGCTAAAATTCTATTTTTGAATAATGCGATCAATCACGGTATTTTGACACCTTTAGGCACAGAACAAGTAGCTTCCGCAGGACAATCGATCCTTTTCTTATTGGAATCAAACCCTGGACCTGGGCTAGGTGTATTGTTAGCTTTCACAATGTTCGGTAAAGGGGCAGCAAAATCTTCTGCACCTGGCGCAATCATCATCCACTTCTTAGGTGGGATCCATGAGATTTACTTCCCATACGTGATGATGAAACCGTTATTATTCTTATCAGTGATTTTCGGTGGGATGACAGGCAGTTTCGTTTTCCAATTGATGGATGCTGGATTACGCGCACCGGCTTCACCGGGTTCGATCATTGCAATTTTAGCAATGGCACCGCTAAGTGCATACCTACCAGTTATTCTAGGGATCGTCGCTGCAACAGCTGTTTCTTTCGGGATCTCTGCGGTCATTCTAAAAGCAGATGCAAAAGAAACCAGTGAAGACTTTGAAAAATCAGTCGAAGCGACTCGCCAAGCAAAACAACAAGCCAAAGGAACTGGAGCAGCAACTCAAGGACAACCTGCGCTTTCAGCAGTCAAAAAAATCATTTTCGCCTGTGATGCTGGTATGGGATCAAGTGCAATGGGCGCTTCCTTATTAAGAAAAAAAGTACAAGAGCATCACTTACCTCAAACAGTGACCAATCAAGCAATCAGTCAACTGTCTGATGAAGCAGACGTATTGATCGTGACACAAGTGGAGTTACAGGAACGGGCAAAACAAAAAGCGCCAAATGCTCAGTTCGTTGCAGTTGAAAACTTTTTGAATTCACCAAAATATGATGAAATCATTCAAGCTTTAGGGAGTAAAGAAGAACAACAAGTAACGGAACAAGCCGCGCCTTCACCGGAAGATCTAGATTTAGCTGAACTTAAAAACGTCAAAGAGATTTTACTTGTTCATGATGATCGCTCCGGTTCTGCCACAATGGGACTATCATTACTAAAAGATATCTTGAAGAAAAACCAATTAGAGATTCCTTTGAAAAAAATCAATATCGATGATTTGACGGAACATCCGAACACGTTGATCGTATCAAAAGAATCGTTATCTGAGGAAGCACGTTCAGTGGCTCCGCATTCGCTTCATTTTTCTGTCGCAACAATGGTCAGCCCGCAAAAATATGAAACGATTGCTCATTATTTGAAAAAAGTAGCTTAGAGGAGGAAGTAAAATGTCTGAATTAGCATTTGATATGATCGAGTTGAATAAGTCTTTTGCAACAAAAGAAGAGGCAATCAGATACTGTGGTAGAAAATTAGTCGAAGCAGGTTGTGTCGAGGAACCTTACATTGACGCGATGGTGGAACGTGATGCAATGTTGTCTGTTTATATGGGGAATTTCATTGCGATCCCTCATGGAACAGATGAAGCTAAAACCTTTGTCAAAAAATCAGGGATTTGTGTGATCCAAGTACCAGATGGCGTCAATTTCGGGACAGAGCAAGAAGAAAAAATCGCGACCGTTCTGTTTGGGATCGCCGGAGTAGGAGAAGAGCATTTACAGTTGGTCCAACAAATCGCTCTATACTGTAGCGATATGGATAATGTCGTCCAACTGGCAGATGCGTTGAGTAAAGAAGAAGTCACACAAAATCTAGCAATTGCCTAAGGAGAGAAGAAGAATGAGAGCAGTACACTTTGGGGCCGGTAATATCGGCAGAGGATTTATAGGTGAGATTTTAGCAGAAAATGGCTTTGAGATCACATTTGTTGATGTCAATCAACCACTCATTGATGCTTTGAACAAACAAGGACGTTATAAGATCGAATTAGCCGATGAATCTAAAGAGCAGATCATCGTTGAACAGGTTCGAGGATTGAACAACCAAAAAGAGCCTGAACAAGTAATCAAAGAAATTGCGCAAGCAGATCTTGTCACTACAGCAATTGGTCCAAATATTTTACCATTCATTGCAGAGTTGATCGCAAAAGGTATCGAACAAAGAGAACAAGTGGGCAATGAGCAACCCTTAGACATCATCGCTTGTGAAAACATGATTGGCGGCTCACAGCACCTAAAAACGGAAGTATATAAGTACCTAACTGATAGTGGATTTGCGGATAAATGGATTGGTTTCCCAAATGCAGCAGTGGATCGTATCGTACCGATGCAACACCATGAAGATCCTTTATTCGTACAAGTGGAACCGTTCAAAGAATGGGTCATTGATGACACTCAAAGAAAAAATAAAGAGATTTCGTTAGATGGCGTACTATACGTCAAAGACTTGGAACCTTACATTGAACGTAAACTATTCAGTGTAAATACAGGACATGCGACAGTGGCTTATACCGGTGCCTTATTAGGATATGCCACGATCGACGAGGCAATGCAAGATTCACTAGTTGTTGCTCAACTAAAATCAGTACTTCAAGAAACAGGAAGTCTACTTGAGGCAAAATGGGGCTTTGATAACAAACAACACGAAGCATATATTGAGAAGATCATCCAACGCTTCCAAAATAAATATATCTCAGATGCGATCACTCGTGTTGCACGAACACCTTTACGTAAATTAGGGTATCAAGAACGCTTTACTCGTCCCGTTCGTGAGTTGCAAGAATACAATTTGACTTGTCCGCATTTGACAGCTACGATGGGCATCATTTTTAACTACTATGATCCAGAAGATGAGCAAAGTCGTCAGCTACAAGAGATGAAAGTCCAAGAGAACATGGAGCAGTTGATCCAAGAAGTCACAGGTATCCATGATCCAACGACCATCAGTAACATCAAGCAAAACGTGATGCGTTATGCGAAACAAGTCGCTTGATGATCGAGAAGATCGATAGGCGATAAAAGTAGACAGTGAAGAAACCTCCCACAATATCTCAGATATTTTGGGAGGTTTTTAGCTGTTTTATTTTTTCCAGTTGATCATTCAGCACCTAATCATTTGATCGGGGCTGCGGCAACGGTCGGTAGATCAAGTTCTTTTCCATAACGATTCTCTAACGCTAAGCGAACCAGACGTTCTGCTAAATGCTCATTGCGGGCTAAGATCGGACCATGGAAATAGGAGCCGAAAACGTTGCGGTAAATGACACCTTCTGATTGATCTTCGCCATTATTGCCTTGACCTTTGACGATTTTTCCAAGTGGGCGTTCGCCTTCACCAAGAAATGTTCGACCATTATGATTTTCAAATCCATAATAAGTTTCGTTGAATTCTTCGTTGTGGATCACGATGTCACCGATAAAGCGATTATTCTCTTGGCTCAACGTATAATGATCCAACGCACTGATTCCTTGGATTTTTTCGCCGTTTGCGCCCATATAATAATGGCCAAGAAGTTGATAACCGCCACAAATGGCAAGGATCACACCATCATTTTCAATATAGTTGATCAATGATTCTTTCTTTTCTTGAATATCTTTTGAGATGATCATTTGCTCAAAGTCTTGACCACCCCCAAAGAACACTAAATCATATTTGTCTGCCTCAAAGGGTTCATGGATGCTGACGATCTCGGTGTGAGAAGTGACGCCCATTTTTTTGGCGATATATTGGAGCATCAATAGATTCCCGTTGTCGCCGTAAGTATTCATCAGATTCCCATAGAGATGGGCAATACGTAATTCATAGTTAGCCACGATTCATGCCTCCTTTGATAAAGCCTTGACTCGCTAATTCTTTTCGTAATTGTAAAACGGCTGTATATGTCGCTAAGATGTAGACATGGTCTGTCGGTAGTTGTTTGATTTTTTCAATGACTTCCGTCAATTCTTTTGATTGTGTCAATCTGTCTTCTGCGATACCAGCTACTTTCAAACGTAGTGCCATATCGGTGTGGCGATCACCACCAGCAATCACAGCAGGAATCTCCATCTCTGCAAAGCGTTCGAATTCACCATCCCAGATCCAGCTCACATCGATCCCATCTGCGTAGTTCGCATTTAGTAGGGCGACTAATGAGAATGGATAAGGCGCATGTCCCATCATATCGATGACTTGGTTGATCCCTACAGGATTTTTGACAAGGACTAATGTGCAAGATTTGCCGTCGATCTGGATCACTTCTTGACGACCAAATACTTTTTCATCGTAGCCTAAGCCTTGTCTGATTTTTTCTGGAACGACCCCATAGTATTCAGCAACCGCTGTAGCCGCTAAAGCATTATAGACATTGTACATCCCGCCAACTTCGATGCCATATTCATTGCCATCGATGACGAAATCAGCTGATTTATTGTCCATGCGTTTCATTTCTGTCAAACGATAATCCAGTTCAGGACGTTTGAAATCACAATTTGGACAGTAGTATTTACCTAAGTTTGCATAAGTGATCATTTTGTAATGCAAGATATGATGACATTTTGGACACAACACGCCATCTGTATTGTAGTGCGCCATCTGTTCGCGGTCTTCTTCGTGATCAAATCCATAATATTTTCTAGGATTGACTGTCTCGACTGAATTGAAAATCGGTGAATCACCATTACTGATGATCGTCGCCTCTGGTGATTTTGCCGCACCATCAACGATCATTTTATAAGTAGTATAGATTTCACCGTAACGATCCATTTGGTCACGGAAAATGTTTGTGAACAAGAATAGCTCAGGTTTGATGTATTCAGTCACTCTACTTAGACTGGCTTCATCGATCTCTAATACTGCAAATTTCTTTTTCCCTTTTCCAGCTTTTGCTTGTAAAAAAGTTGAAACGATTCCTTGGACCATATTTGCGCCAGTAGGATTCGTCAAGACTTCATCAAATTGTTGTCGTAAAATATTGACCGTCAAAGCGGTTGTCAACGTTTTGCCGTTTGTTCCGGTTACGACAACGACTTGATAGTCTTTTGCTAATGTATCTAAAATGTGAGGATCGATCGATAAAGCAAGTTTACCGGGTAAGCTTGATCCTCCCTTGAAGAATGTTTTTAGTCCCCATTGTGCGGTTTTACCAACTGCAATCGCAAACTGACTGCGTATTCCCATTATGTAACCTCCAAAACGTCATAATTACTAATAAATTCAACTAATCATACCATATGTTGAAAAAAAGGTTAAATTGCTTTGTCTTATTTTACAAAACTTTATATTGTTAGCAAAACAAAAAAGAAAGAAGCGAGAAAACGAATAATCATCGCTTCCTTGCTTCTTACCATCGTTTTTTCCGGACGAATCATAGGTTTGCTTAACCGATAATGATTTTCTCGGTCGGATATTCATAACCTAAATCTCGTGTTTCTTTTGGTACAAATAACATTAGTGTGTACAACATACCGATACGCCCAATGAACATCAAAGCACCGATCGTGATTTTACCGAGTGGCGATAGATCACCGGTGATACCTAGTGAAAGCCCAGTTGTTCCAAAAGCAGAAGTGACCTCCACGATAATCGAGATGAGCGGTTGCTTCTCCGTAGCGGAGAGAAAGAGGATACAGAAAAAGCACATCCCTAAGGAAAGCATAAAGACGACCACTGATTTTCGGACATCATCTTCATCGATTCGGCGACCAAAAATATTGATATTGTCTTCACTTTTCAAAAACGAGTAAAGATACAAACCAATGATCGCTACCGTCGTCGTTCGGATACCCCCGCCGACAGAACTCGGACTACAACCAATAAACATCAATAAAGAAAAGACGATCAATGTAGTGATTTGGAAGTCACCGAGATCATGGATCTGTAAACCGGCATTTCGAGTTGTCATGGAATAAAACATGGAATTGATCCACTGGACACTCGGATGCAAATCTTGGAACAGATGATTTTTTTCAAGTAAATAAATCAAGACAGTCCCACTTACGAATAAGATGACAAAAGCCAACACCGCAAGCTTCGTAAATAAGGAAAACCGAAAAGGAATCTTCGCTTTTGTTTTTCGATACAAAAGCCATTCTCTAAATTCCATCAATACTGGAAAACCGATCCCACCAATAAAAATCAGAAACATGATCATAAATAAAAAAGGGTAGTCATGTTCAAAGGGTTTGATCGAATCGCCAGTGATGTCAAAACCGGAATTGGTGACCGCAGAAATGGCTTGATAAAATCCATGGAAAACAGCCTCATGCCAATGATCAAAATAACCTCGCAGATAAAAATAGACTGAGAACAAGGCACCAAATAGTAACTGGAACCAAAGCAGTATGACAAAAGTGATCCGGATCAAACGAACGATACCAGACAAGCGTGGTTGGTTCATATCTGTCATGATCAATTGTCTCTGACGTAACGTGATCCGACGTTTAGAAAAGATAATAAATGCTGTTGAAATCATCATGATCCCGAGACCGCCTACCTGAAACAAGACCTCAAGTAAAATAATACCGTTATTGTTAAAAATCGCATGGATGTCAAATGTTGAAAGCCCCGTTACACTGATCGTACTAATCGCCATAAAAAGCATATCGATAAATGGAACGTGACTATCTGGGTTTCGAAAAAATGGGACGTAAAACAAGCCCAAAGAAATCAATGTCATTAAAATATAATAAAATACGATGATTTGGATAGAAGAAAAGTGACTAGAAGCGTATCTTTCGCTCCGCCTTCGCCATTTTCGAAAAAAAAGATTCAATTGCACAAATTCGATCCTCCTTGTTAAGTGTTTCTTCCAGTATACCGACATTAAAATAAATACACAAAGAAATAATAAAACTAAAATTTACCAGAATGTTAGTTATTGGAAAAGTCGCTTGTAATGAAGAGGATTTTGCTAGAAAACTTCGAAGGCAATCAGTGATATAATGAGAGTTATCAACAAAATAAAAAGTGGTCTAATCACTTTTCAAAAGCTCAGCGAGTAAATCTACACAAAAGTTTCATGAAAAAATAAGAAAAAAATAAGAAATTTATGGTAAAACTAAAGAAGAACTGTGAGAAAAAATAAACTTTTGCCAGAAAATCAGGACTTTAAAGGCAACAAGAAAAAAGGATGAGAGAATATGCGGAAAGTAGCACCTATATTAAAGCCGATCGCTGTATTGACGATTTCGACGATTGTTGCTACCACGACAGGCATCGTTAATAGTTCCAGCTATCGTGCGCCAAGCCGTTCGACGACAGAGACTACCACGACTTCCACAAATGAAGGAGTAGGACAAACGACTGATACGGTGGAAACAACACCGACGACGGTCGAACAAGAAACAACTAATTCAACATATAATCAACACTCAATACCGGAAAGTTCGGTCAACGAGGGTGATTCAAGCTATACAACCGACTCGATACCTCAAAGCCAAGAAGAAAATGATATCGATTCACAGACGACACCAAGTGAAACAACACCAAGTAGCACAACGCCAAGCTCTTCTACACCAAGTGAAGGCAACATGAATGAAAATAATACACCTACAGAAAATTCAGCTGAAACACAGATGTATAATCAACAGGCAGGTGACGAAGAATGACGTTTATATTAGATATCATCAACGGGATACACAAGTTTTTAGGCTATTTAGATATCAGTCCTAAATATTTGAACCGAGGCTATACTGTATTAAGTGTGATTCCAACCGTCTATCTTTTACGAATTGTTTACGGGTTATGGCAAAACCAAAACTATTTGCAATTCTTTTTATATGGATTAGGCTTTTTAGCACTTTTATACTTCACCGTTTTAAATGTGTTTTATTACTTTTTTGATAAAAACTCAAAAGCCGATGTGACCCAAGTGATCGTGAAGTATCTACCCGATGAAGCGTTCAATATCGAAGGGGAAACCGTTCGTGGGAATAACGGAAGCATCGACAAAGTCAACACGGAAAAAGCAAATGTTCTATTTGATGAAGACTACCAATTGAAGTTAGCAGAGAATATGCACTATTTGATTGAAAAAGGGGAAATCAGTGTCAATGAACTTGGACGGATGGACGGATTTTTGATCGATAGAAATACACTTTATCCGTATTATTACGTGAAAAAAGTCTCTGACAAAACCTATCAGTTAAGTATCGGTCGTAATTATTCCAGCATGGAAAAAGTCGGAACGATCAAGGTCGACTCTCCAGAAGATCATATTGAGCCAGTTGGCTTGTTCATTGCGGGTGGTGATTTCGTCAAAGATGGTCTTAGATACCACGAGCCTTATCGTTTGAAGTTGATCATCAAGAAAAATCAACCACAAGAACAAGAAGGTGAAGTCACTTATAGTCGAAGCCAACGAAGAAAAAAAGCTAAGATATAGTTTGGGATTCGCCCCATGAACGTTTATTCAGCTCTTGTACGGAGAATACAGGGTAAAGCACACTGCTTTCACAATACTAGGCTCATTATCGATACATGAGCTGATACTTATTCTTTCTTTTAATTGATAAAAACTGTAAAATAGAGAATAGTTAACAAGTAAATAAAAATAACATATGAATCTTTGATTAAATAGGAGGTACAGAGTGAAAAACTTTTTGAAAAATTGGGGCATCCTCATCGTTGTGTTAGCAGCCATCATCTTGGCAAGAGTCTATGTCTTTACACCAGTCACAGTCAGTGGTCACTCAATGGATCCCACATTACATGACGGACAACGTTTGATTTCATCAAAAATTTCAGATCTTGATCGTTGGGATATCATTACAACAAAAGAACCTGGGGACGAAGAACGGATGATCGTGAAACGAATCATTGGTATGCCAGGCGATACGGTAAAAATGGAAAATGATCAGCTATACATCAATGGGGAAAAGCAAGATGAACCTTATTTAGATGAGTACAAAAAAGAATTTTCAGAAGATAAACTGCAAGATGAATATTCGTATAATTCAGCCTTTCAATCTCAAGCTGAAAATTCTGAAACATTCACTAGTGATTTCGAATTCACTGTTCCTGAAGGACAATACTTGGTACTTGGGGACAATCGCTTGATTTCAAAAGATAGCCGTATGTTTGGGTTAGTCGATGAAGACTTGATCCAAGGAAAAGTCGTTTTCCGTTATTGGCCATTGAATAGAATCAACATTATTTAAAAAAATCTAGAAGAGCGTGGAACGAACGACTAGGGCATTGATAACCCTCAGATGTTTGTCTACGCTCTTTTTAGTATGCACACTGATTTTAAAATTTCGATAAGATTGACTCATCTTCAAATTTTGTTCAAAAAATACATATAAAGTAATAAAAGAATCAATGTAATTATAAATAGTTAATAGGAGTGACCGCATGAAAAAATTTATTTCAGTATTAGCCGTATCATCAGGATTAGTTTTATTTTCTGCATGTACACCAAATTCGACAAATCAAGCCGCAGTGACCTATAAAGGGGGTACGATCTCAGAACAAGAATTGGTCGACCAATTGAAAAAAATAAATGGTGCAGAAACAGCCGTCCAAAATTTGATCATTTTCCAAATTTTTGAAGAAAATTATGGCGACAAAGTTTCAGCTGAAGATGTGGAAAAAGAATACAACGATAGTAAAGAAGCACTCGGTGATTCCTTTGATTCTCAATTGAAATTAGCCGGATATACGACTGAAACTTATAAAGAAGAAATAAAAAAAGGATTAGCTTATAAAGCAGGTCTACGAGCAAATGTCGATTTGACCGATGAAGATCTTAAAACAGCCTGGGAATCCTTCCACCCAGAAGTAGAGGCGCAATTGATCAAAGTAACGAGTGAAGATGACGCCAAGGAAATCAAAAAATCACTTGATGATGGTGGCGACTTTGCGAAAATAGCGAAAGAAAAATCGACGGATGAAGCGACAAAAGAAAATGGTGGCACCATCACCTTTGATTCGCAGTCCACAAGTGTGCCGACGGAAGTCAAACAAGCGGCATTCAAGCTTAAAAATGAGGAAGTGTCTGATGTCATCACCGCAGTCAATTCCTCTACGAATGCAACGGAATATTATCTAGTGAAAATGATCAAACAACAAGAAAAAGGCAATGATATGTCGAAATATAAAGAAGAACTAGAAAAAATAGCAACAGAGACAAAAATAGCAGATCCAACATTCGTACAAGAAGTTGTGCGTAATGAATTGAAAAAAGCAAATGTCAAAATCAAAGATGAAGATTTCAAAAATGTATTAAGTGGGCTAATGACAGAACCATCAACAAGCGGAAATTCAACCGATGCGTCCACAGATTCTTCAACAGAAACGTCAAACTAGTTGATCCTCGCGATGACAACATTCAACTTAGGAACGCACATATAAATACACAAAAGCCGAAAATAGCTTCGTATATTTTCGGCTTTTTGCATATTGTTGAGATGCTTCGTTTTTTCCTCTGAATAAAAAATCCCTATTCTTTGTTAGCTATTGCTAAAAACAAAGAAGCATCTTGTTTCATAAACAGTTTTTTTCCGTGATGAAATGTTTGGATAGAAATTGAGTTGAATCCAGCGAGTTTTAATTGTTCGCTCAACTCCTCATGGTCAAAGCCATTATGGACTTTTGGATGTTGGATGTTTTCGTTCTTATCGAAGTCAACGATATAAAGTTTTCCACTTGGCTGAAGCATGTGAAAAAGCTGTTTTAAAATGACATTCGTTTCTGGAATATGCAACAAGACTAAAGATAGTAGAAGGATATCGGCTTTCTCTTCCGGTAACTCCATTGTGGCTTCCACTTCGACCGTTTGCACATTTGCTTGATTTGTCTCTTTAATTTTTTTGTCAGCCATTGCCAACATTCCTGCGGCTGAATCAATGATGATCAGTTCTTTAAAACGTGAGGCAAGAGGTAACGTGACGAGACCAGTTCCTCCACCGTAATCGATCAATTTCTGGTCATGAGTCTGTTCAGAAAATTCTTTTTCAATCGCTGAACGAATCGTGGCTGCTAATTGGATTCGTTCGGGGGTATCATAGTGGTTCGCCATTTGGTGGAATATTTCGGACATAAGTGCCCTCCTTTATTTTTCATTCGATTATACCAAAAGAATCGCGTCTGAGTTCTTTTTCTATAATATAAATTTGGCTATTTCTTCCATAGAAAATCCCTTTCAAAAATTCTCACTGTAAAAATGATTGAAAATCAAGTATAATACCATAGGAACAAACTGGAAGGTGAATGAGGACATGGCACAACTATTTTTTAAGTATGGCGCAATGAACAGCGGCAAGACGATCGAAATTTTAAAAGTTGCACATAATTATGAGGAACAAAATAAACCGGTTGTTTTGATGACCAGCGGAATCGATACGAGAGATGGCGTTGGCGTAGTTTCAAGCAGAATCGGCCTGAAACGTGAAGCAATCCCTATTTTTGAAACGACCGATGTATTTGAAGTCATCCAGCAGATGGAACATCCACCATACTGTGTGTTGATCGATGAAGCGCAGTTCTTAACAAAAGGACATGTCTTAGCATTCACGAGAATCGTTGATGAACTAAATATTCCGGTGATGGCATTCGGATTAAAAAATGATTTTAGAAATGAATTATTTGAAGGATCGAAGTATTTATTGCTTTATGCAGACAAAATCGAAGAAATGAAAACGATCTGCTGGTTCTGCCATAAAAAAGCAATGATGAATTTACACTATATAGACGGAACACCGGTATACGAAGGCGACCAAGTCCAAATCGGCGGAAACGAAGCCTACTATCCAGTATGTCGGAAACACTATTTTCATCCATTGATGATCACAGAAGGAGATTAAGCATGTACGATCAATTACAATCAATCGAAGACCGTTACGAAGAGCTTGGGGAACTACTGAGTGACCCAGAAGTGATTTCAGATACGAAACGTTTCATGCAGCTGTCAAAAGAAGAAGCAAACACACGTGAAACGGTTGAAGTCTACCGTCGTTACAAAGAAGTTGTTCAAGGTATCAAAGATACGGAAGAACTGCTTGGTGAAAAGTTAGACGATGAGATGGCAGAGATGGCTAAAGAAGAATTAGCTGATTTGAAAAAAGAAAAAGAAGAGCTAGAAGAAAAAATCAAGATTTTATTATTACCAAAAGATCCAAACGATGATAAAAACATCATCATGGAGATTCGAGGAGCTGCTGGAGGAGACGAAGCTGCACTATTTGCTGGCGATCTATTCTCGATGTATCAACGATATGCGGAAGGACAAGGCTGGAAAACAGAAGTTTTAGAAGCAAGTGTTACAGGAATCGGCGGCTACAAAGAAGTCATCATGATGATCTCAGGTGAGAATGTTTACTCGAAATTAAAATATGAAAGTGGCGCACATCGTGTCCAACGCGTACCTTCAACAGAATCTCAAGGACGGATCCATACATCAACAGCAACAGTCGTCGTCATGCCTGAAGCAGAAGAAGTAGAAATCGAATTGGCGGACAAAGATATCCGTATCGATATTTACCATGCTTCTGGAGCTGGTGGACAGCACGTCAACAAAACAGCATCTGCGGTACGTTTGACACACTTGCCAACAGGGATCGTGGTAGCGATGCAAGATGAACGTTCACAATTGAAAAACCGTGAGAAAGCGATGAAAGTCTTACGTGCGCGCGTCTATGATAAAATCCAACAAGAAGCGCAAAGCGAATATGATGCGAATCGTAAATCTGCGGTAGGAACTGGCGATCGTTCAGAGCGTATCCGTACCTATAATTTCCCGCAAAATCGTGTGACAGACCATCGTATTGGTTTGACGATCCAAAAATTAGATCAGATTTTAGCTGGAAAACTAGATGAGATCGTTGACGCATTGATCGTGTATGATCAAACATCTAAGTTGGAAGAGATGCAAAATGGATAAAACCTATCGAGAAGTCCTCACACGGGCTTCTTCTTTTTTAGAAGAACAAGGCGTGGAAGGCTATAATATCCAATTTGTCTTTCTCGAAAGGAAGCAGTGGACAAAGCTTGATTGGCTCATGCGGATGAATGAACCAATCACAACCGAGGATCAAGCTATGATCGATGCAGATATGAAACGACTAGCGCAACATTATCCGCCTCACTATTTATTAGGTTATGCTGAATTTTTCGATCACCGCTTGAAAGTCACGGAAGCAACCTTAATCCCTCGACCAGAAACGGAAGAATTAGTTGCACTTTGTTTAGCTGAAACAAGTGAAAAAACATTAAATGTAGTAGATATCGGTACAGGGACAGGAGCAATCGCAATCAGTTTAAAAGCCGCAAGAAAGAACTGGCACGTCTCAGCCATTGACTTATCTTTAGAAGCACTAGCTGTAGCGAAGGAAAATGCAGAAAATGAACAAACGACCATCGATTTTTATCATGGCAATACGTTAGAACCTGTCATGGATCAAACCTTTGATGTCATCATTTCAAATCCCCCATACATCAGTCGCTCAGAATGGGCAGTGATGGATGAAAGCGTGCGAACCTTTGAACCCAAGATGGCATTATTTGCTGAAGAAGAAGGTTTAGCGATCTATCAAAAAATCGCACAGGAAGCTGCACAAGTCTTAGCCAGTGATGGACAACTATTTTTAGAGATCGGTTTCCAACAAGGAGAAGCAGTCAAAGAAATCATGCAACAAGCCTTTCCTACAAAAAAAGTACGGATCAAAAAAGATCTGTCAGGCAATGATCGCATGATTTTTGTCACTGATTGATTTGTGGATGAAAAAATTTTTTTCTGTTTTTTTATAATAAAAAAACACTGATTTGATAAGGATGAAAACGAATATTTTAGTTATCAACATACTTATCCACTATTGACAAACTAGTTATCAACAATTTGTGTATAACTAGAAGAAGAAATGGGATAAAACAAGGATTTTGAAAAAAGAGGATGTGGATAGACTGTGGAAACAAGAAAATATGATGAAACACAACTGAATGAAGCTGCCAAGGAATTAGCAGCAGGAAATCTAGTCGCTTTTCCAACGGAAACTGTCTACGGACTAGGCGCTAATGCTCTTTTACCAGAAGCAGTCAAGCAAGTCTTTACAGTGAAAGGTCGGCCACAAGACAACCCATTGATCGTCCATGTGGCTTCGTTTGAACAAGTAAAAGAGTTTGTGGACAACTTTCACCCACTAACAGAGCAAATTGTGAAAAACTTCTGGCCAGGACCACTGACTTTGATCTTTCAAATCAAAAAAGGGAGTTTACCGGGGATTGTCACAGGAGGGTTATCCACAGCTGCATTTCGTATGCCAGATAACAAAAAAACATTAGAATTGATCCAATTAGCAGGTGTACCACTTGTAGGTCCAAGTGCCAATACTTCAGGGAAACCAAGTCCGACCACAGCAGACCATGTCTTTCATGATCTAAACGGAAAAATCACAGGAATCATTGACGACGGGGCAACAAGAATCGGTGTGGAATCGACAGTGATCGATTTAAGTGATCCATCTGCACCACCAATGATCTTACGACCAGGAGCGATCACGAAAGAACAGCTAGAAGCAGTAGTCAAGAGTCCAGTCGCAACAGATCGGCATTTAGTAAAAGAATCAGAAACGCCAAAATCTCCTGGAATGAAATACAAACATTACTCACCAGATACACGAGTATTGATGGTCGAAGAAGAGGATTGGTCAGAGGCGATTGCCTGGACGAAAGAACAAGGACTACGGACAGGAGTTTTAGCTGGACCGATGATTGCTGAACAAGTCCGTAAAGACGTCGCAGCAATTTACATGTATTACGATGATTCAGTAGAAGCTGCCACAAAAGGACTATTTGCAGGATTACGTGGCTTGGACGATGAGCGATTAGCACTTGATTTGATTTTAGTGCAAGTCGCACCTGAAGAAGGTCTAGGAATTGCGTATATGAATCGGCTGAAAAAAGCCGCAGGACAAAATTATTTTAAAAAATGATCCAGAAGTGATTGCTGCAAAATCATTCTATGATACAATCTAGGAAACAAACTAAAATTGCTATTTGAGAATTAATGTTCGTATTCTTAACTAGTAAGCGCAGGTTAGCATCAAAAAAAGTCAAATATACTGAACATTCATTTGAAATTTAGAGATGTTGACACATAATGAAAAGGAGTTGTTGTTTGTGGTAGACTACAAAACGTTTGACCCTGATCTATGGGCGGCAATCGCAAAAGAAGAGGAAAGACAAGAATATAATCTGGAACTGATCGCTTCTGAAAACTTTGTCTCTGAAGCTGTGATGGCGGCACAAGGAAGTATTTTGACGAATAAGTACGCAGAAGGTTATCCAGGTCGTCGCTATTATGGTGGCTGTGAATTTGTGGATATCGTTGAGAATCTGGCAATCGATCGCGCAAAAGAATTATTTGATGCGAAATTTGTCAACGTCCAACCACATTCTGGCTCACAAGCCAATACAGCGGCATACCTTGCTCTAGTTGAACCAGGAGATACGATCCTCGGAATGGATCTTTCAGCTGGTGGACATTTGACACATGGCTCTCCTGTCAATTTTAGCGGAAAAACCTATAACTTCGTGGCTTATGGCGTAGATCCAACAACAGAAGTCATTGACTACAACGTTGTACGTATCTTAGCTAGAAAACACCAACCAAAGCTGATCGTAGCAGGAGCAAGTGCATATGGCCGAACGATCGATTTTGAAAAGTTCAGAGAAATCGCCGATGAAGTCGGAGCAAAATTGATGGTCGATATGGCACATATTGCAGGTCTAGTGGCAGCTGGCGTGCATCCAAGCCCGATCCCTTACGCAGATATCACAACAACGACTACACATAAAACATTACGAGGACCTCGTGGCGGGATGATTTTGACTAACGATGAAGAATTAGCGAAAAAAATCAATAGTGCCGTTTTCCCAGGAATCCAAGGTGGACCTTTGGAACATGTGATTGCCGGAAAAGCAGCCGCATTCAAAGAAGCATTGACTCCTGATTTCAAAGAATACAGCGAACAGATCATTGCTAATGCAAAAGCGATGGCAAAAGTATTCAATCAATCGATCGGTACACGCGTGATCTCAGGTGCTACAGATAACCATTTGATTTTGATCGATGTACGTGATTTAGAATTGAACGGAAAAGAAGCAGAAGCTATTTTGGATAGTGTCCATATCACTGTCAATAAAAACTCGATTCCGTTTGAAACACTTAGCCCATTCAAAACAAGTGGTATCCGTATCGGAACACCAGCCATCACTACTCGTGGCTTCCGTGAAGAAGATGCAGCAAAAGTTGCTGAGTTGATCGTCAAAGCCCTACAAGCAAAAGATGACGAAGCTCAATTAGCAGAAGTCCGTACAAGCGTACGTGAATTAACAGAGAAATTCCCTTTATATAAAAAATAAATCGTATCAAACAATAAAGATGTTAGAAATCAGAAAAGGTGAGTCGATCAAACATGCAGATGTTCGATTGGCTCACCTTTTTTTCTGTCTTATGCCTTGGTGTTGATCGCTTCTTTCACAACCTCTTCAATCTGATTTTTTGACTTTTGTTTGGTTGCTCTCTAGTATATGAGGTGTAATTTTATTTGTTGCATTCAATTTAGGGAGGAATCCGTATGACTGATCGAATTTCATTAGAAAAAGAAGCAATTGAGTTTAGTGATGCTAATGCACCGCACCCGCGAATCTATGAGTTACCTCCAGAAGAAGGACGTGATCTTCTAGAAGAAGTTCAAGGCTCCTCTGTGGAAAAATTACCTGTGGATATCGAAGATTTGAAAATCGATACCAATGAATGGGGACAAATCAATGTGCGCTTTATCCGTCCTGAAGGAAATGTTGAAAAATTACCTGTCATATTTTATATACACGGCGCTGGTTGGGTATTTGGCAGTGCCAAGACACATGATAAATTGATTCGAGAATTGGCTGTTCGAACGAACTCGATCGTGGTTTTTCCTGAGTACAGTCGATCACCAGAAGCAAAATATCCGATTGCCATTGAACAAAACTACGCTATTTTACAAAAACTTGCGGAGCTCGCTGAGTCGAAAGGCTTGGATCTTGAGAACCTGACAGTCGCAGGCGATTCCGTTGGTGGGAATATGGCAACAGTAATGACGATTCTTGCAAAGCAACGTCAAGGATTACCAATCAAAAAACAATTATTATACTATCCAGTAACTGATGCGAATTTTGATACCGATTCTTATAACGAATTTGCAGAAAATTATTTCTTAACAAAAGAAGGAATGCAATGGTTCTGGGATCAATATACGACAGACGAAGAGAAACGAGCAGAAATCACAGCCTCTCCTTTACGTGCAAGTAAAGAAGAACTAGCAGGGCTACCACCTGCAATGATCTTGACAGGAGAAGCAGACGTGTTAAGAGATGAAGGAGAAGCATATGCTAGAAAGCTTCGTGAAGCAGGTGTTGAAGTGACACAAGCACGTTTCCAAGGCATCATCCATGATTTTGTAATGGTGAATGCGATGGATCAAACAAATGCGACACGAGCAGCGATGACTCTTTCGACAGAATGGATAAAAAAATAGTTGTTTTTTTGTCATCTTTACCCAGTAATAAAATAAAAAAATAACAAAAAACGTCTGATTTTCAGGCGTTTTTGTTATTTATTGGTGATTTTTAAAAGAACACGCCTTTGTTTTTTTATTTCTTCGATTTTCTTTAGAAAAATGACGGGTAATACTAGTCAAGCCAGTGATTTTGTTTTACAATTAAAAAGAAACGAGAGAAAAAGGAGACAAAAAAATGGGCAAATTTCAAGTAATCGACCATCCATTGATCCAACACAAATTAACGATTATTCGCGACAAAAATTGTGGTACAAAAGTTTTCCGTGAGGTTGTTGATGAAATCGCTATGCTGATGGCATATGAAGTATCACGTGATATGCCACTTGAAGATATCGTCATCGAAACACCAATCACAGAAACAACACAAAAAACATTGTCTGGTAAAAAAGTAGCCATTATCCCAATCTTGCGCGCAGGTATTGGAATGGTTGACGGAATCTTAGAATTGATCCCAGCGGCTAAAGTCGGTCATATCGGATTATACAGAGACGAAGAAACATTGGCACCTCATGAATATTTTGTTAAATTGCCAGAAGATATCGATGCACGCCAATTATTCGTAGTTGACCCAATGTTAGCGACAGGTGGCTCAGCGATCATGGCAATCGATGCCTTGAAAGCACGTGGCGCTTCAAACATCAAATTTGTTTGCCTTGTTGCAGCTCCAGAAGGTGTTAAAGCCTTGCAAGAAGCACATCCAGATATTGATATCTATACTGCTTCATTAGATGAAAAATTAAACGACAAAGGTTACATCGTTCCTGGTTTAGGCGATGCTGGCGACCGTTTGTTTGGCACAAAATAAGAGAAAGCAATGACAAGAAAAATCTGGGATTCCTCCCAGATTTTTTGTCATTTATATAATAAAAACCATCCAATTGCTGGATGGTTGAAAAACTAAATCTTATGCATATCTTTGTAATTGATAATGATGACACCTTTACTTTGGGTCATCAAATCGGCATTCTCGTTCGTTTCATCAATTGCAACAACAGCAGAATTTTTCAATTGCTTGGAAATCGTTCCGGTTTGCGTTTTTCCATGAAGCATAAAGGTAACATGTGTATCAGTGGTAAATTTTTCTCCAAATTCTGACGGTTCGACCTTTGTCTCAAATTTTCCAAAAGTTGCCATTTTCATAAAACCTGCCTTTCATTTATAATTATAGCACATTTGTTGAAAAAAATCATGAAAGCAGAAAAAACTTCCAGATTACTCTTTACATTTTCTAACATAACGACTATAATTTCATTTGGAAACGCCAGCTTAGCTCAGTTGGTAGAGCAACGCACTCGTAACGCGTAGGTCGTAGGTTCGATCCCTATAGCTGGCATAACTATAAAAAGTTGTCACATCAAGGTTTATCCGAGATGTGACAACTTTTTTTATTTCAATTTTTTAGGTCGTGGGCAGAGACGTGGGCAGGAAATTTGAACTTTTATAAATAAATAACATATCAATCTTTGAACAATTTTGAAAATCTATCACTGGCAGCACGCTTAGATTCTTCGAGAGCGTGACCATAGATGTTCATTGTTGTCCTATAATCTTTATGTCCTAATATTTCTTGTACTGCTTTTATAGGTATGTTCGCATCCGCAAGTAAATATGAGGCAGATGTATGCCGTATGTCGTGGAAACGAATATCACGCAGTTGGGCACGTTTGATAAATCTTTTCCAATTTCGGTAAAGGGAAGTAGGTAGTTCGAAGCTTCCTTCTGGCGAACCAAAAATATACTTGTGTTCTGGATCGATATCTAGTTTTACACGAGCGTTTTGGTTTTGCAACATAAATTGCTTCATATAATTCATATAGCTTTCAGGGACTGGTATTGTCTTCGAATCAGAAGCTTTTAATCCATCTCTTCTCTGATACTTCTTATTCTCGTCTAAAACAACACGCTGATGGAAACACACCGTATTATTAGCGAAATCAAAATCCTGTTCTTCGACAGCAGCAATTTCCCCTTCTCGAGCACCTGTAAAAAATGCAGTCAATACTAATGCTTTTGTTTTATCTGAAGCATGTTCTTCTAATGCTAAGAACATTTTATTAACCTCTTCGATAGAATAAGGCTTTGGTGTTTCAGATTTAAGTGAGGTCTCTTTAGGTAGTCTAACATCTGATACAGGATTATGATTAATTATCCTATATTGATCTTTAGCAACATTAAAGACACTACTAAGAGCGTTTAAAAAACGCTTTTTAGTCTTTCTGGATATTGAATCTTTATCTTTGCGAAATGACTTGGCAGCAATAACAATTTCTTTTATTTGGTATGGTTTAATTTCCACCATCTTTTTTGTTTTTAGCGATGGCAAAAATCGTTTCTCGATAATATCTGAGTATTCTCTTAAAGTTCTTGGCTCAAGCATAGACCGAGCTTCTTTTTTCCACATATTCTCATAAAAATTCTCGAAGGTTATTGTTGAAATATCTTCATAGCCATGTTCTTCTATTTGCTCGATCCAAGAATCGAGTTCTATGTAAGCTTTACGTCGATTTTTCGTATCGATGGTTTTATTCAACCTTATAGGATTACCATTTTCATTATAACCCACGGTTACCCTAAGTCTAAAATTACCGCTTGGTAATTTTTCTACAGTACCTTTTTCAATTGCCATATTGTTACCACTCCTTATTTTTGCTACAATAGGCATAGCAAATAAGCCTATATGTTTATTGCTGAACACGCTCTTACTGTCCAAGGTGAGGGGCGTGTTTTTTTAATTTAAATCAAAATCAACTTCATGATCAGATAAAAAGAAATTTCCTTGATAACGTAGTTTTAATTTCGAGTTTGGATTTGCTTCGCCTACAAGATTACCTGTAACACTAGCACCTTTATCCAAGTCGCCGCTACTTAGAGAGTCAACACCGTCTGCGTAAGTAAAGCCAGTTGAACTTGAAACGCCGTCTTCATTAAGAGAATAGTCTAGAGGATTGAATGATTGTTTCTCGTCAGTATTGTTGGTAATTGTTATATTAATGATTACAAACTGTTTACCTTCAGCAGGTTTGTTATATTCACTGCCATCTTGGAACTCCACGCTATTGACTTTAATTTCATAACCATCAATACTAGCGGTGTCGCCAATTTTAAATGTTTCTTCTTTTTGTCCCTCTGTTGTAGATTCAGTTGAAGTTGACTTTTCTTCAGAATCTACTTTTTTCACATTTGATCCACTTTCGTTATCTCCACCACCCAATGTTCCGACACCGATGAAAACTACTATAACTGCAATCAACCAAAACCAAACTCTTTGATAAAAAGGTTTCTTAACCTTATACATCTTTCCGTCTGATCCCATTACTTTCTTTCCCATTTTTCCATTCCTTCTTTCTAAAAATATTTTGAAGCTAAGCTAAAAACTCCATAGGAGTTAATAACATTGTCAATTTTTTTGAAACTAAGATTATATCAATTGAAGTGAACTGGACTTATTTAACTTTCAATTCTTGCCCAGGATAGAGAAGATAATTATTTGGGTCTATCCCGTTCAGTGAAAATAATTGATCAACAGTGATACCAGCACGTTCTGCAATTTGTCTGGGATCTTCACCACTTTGTACTATTGTTGTAGTTTCTGAGGGTGTTTCCTTATTTATAGAATCAGCTGGTTCTGAATCCGGGGAATTAGCACTGTTTGTAATTTGTTTGTTTTCTTGATTAGAAAAATAAGCTAGATATTCCCCAACAATCTTCTGTGACTCAATAGTATAAACATCAGTTAGTTTTGTTGCCCAACTTTCGTAGGTTGAATATTCATCGGAAAGTAAATAATATAGATCAGACATTTTGCTGATTCCTTCATTTGAAATTATCGCTAGCTTTTCAACTTTGTTATTTGAGATTGCGGCTAGACCATCAATGCCACTAGTATTATTTACAGATTCGTTTTTAAATTCCTGAATCAAACCGGGTGTAGCGCTTTGTATTTTTGTAGTGTATTCATCCAGTATGTTTTGATAAGTTGTTGAACCATGTGACGTATTTGTGGATGTTGGTTCTGGAGGCTGGCTAGTAGTGGTCTCTACGGTTTGGTCAGTGCTTTTTTCAGTACTGTGTTGCGTTCTAACATTAGAACTTAATTCAGTTGAATTTATATCGGTGCTAGTTATATCTTTTTTACCTTCAGAACTTGAGTTGTTATTGCAACTAGCTAAAAATACAAGGAAGCTTAAAAGTATAAGCTTGAAAATTTTTTGTTTCACTTTTTCACCTCATTTCTTAATATACATTTGTATTAAATTTCACAATATAGAGGAAGACTTTGTTGAAACAAAGTCTCTATTACATTACTACTTTACCGACAATTCTAAAATCATCATGTTCCGTAACCACAATATCTTCATACTTCTTATTGAAGGATTCCAAACGAGCAATATTGTTTTCAAACCATACTCGTTTTAATAGCCCTTCGCCATTCAAAATGACAACCGCTACAGTCCCTGAGTGAACACCGTGTACAACATTAATAAACGCATAGGTACCGTTTAAGAAACTAGGTTCCATAGAATCTCCGTTGACAAGCAAACAAAAGTCAGCTTCTGGTGGAATAACACTTGAAGGCAATGGTATATACTCTGGCTTTTCCTCTTGTAAAGCTTCACCTAATCCTGCTCCTGCAAAACCGAAACAGGGGAAATCAGTAATCTTTTGAGCTTTTCTTTTCCGATTTCTATAAGCCTCAAGTTCTGAGATATTAGTGTTGTTATCATTTTTTTGTTCTTCAAGTTCCTCAACTGCAAAATTGTAAACCTTTGCTTGTCTCGATTGTTCAAGTTGATTGTAGACTGTTTCTATATGAGTAACACTTTCACTCTCCCAACCCATCAAAAAAGCTGGGGTGGTTTCTAAAACTTCCGCAACACTGTCAAGAATATTAGTTGGAAGTTTCTCTATTTCTCCCTTCTCATATCTAAAAACAGTTGACCTAGAAACTCCGAGTTTTTCAGCAACAACATCTGCACTCAATTTTAGTTCCTTTCTCCTTGATTTCATTCTTTGCCCTATGTCCATTGCAATCACCTCTTAAAAATATTATAAATCATAAGTTGCAAATATGCAACAAAATAAATCGCGATAATGCAACTTTTTTGTTGACCGATAAATAATAGGGTGGTATATTAGTTATAACAAGTCGCGTTAATGCGACTAAAGAAGGAGTGAATATCCATGATTAATACAAACAAGTTAAAGGGTCTTATCGTAGAGCGTGGTACTACTCAACAAGCAGTAGCTGATTCGATCGGGGTTGACCGTAGCACTTTTTACCGAAAGATGAAAAAAGGTGGAGCTTTCTCAATTGAAGAAGCTCAGAAAATGAAGATTGAGATTCCGCTAACTGATCAAGAAGCGATCGAAATTTTTTTTAACGGCAAAGTCGCATTTACGCTACTAAGTAAACAAACAACTTAAAAAGGAGGAAACAAAATGAACCAACCAAAAATTTTTGATTTTGAACAAAATGAAGTCCGGACTATTTTGTTGGATAACAAGCCATACTTTGTCGGAAAAGATGTAGCTAATGTTTTGGGCTACTCAAATACTCCTAAAGCAATTCGTGACCATGTAGATGAAGAAGATAAAACGCAGAACGAATCGTTCACCGTTAATGGAACAGCATTAATGCTGATCAACGAATCAGGGCTATATAGCTTAATACTTAAATCCAAGCTTCCAAACGCAAGAAAGTTCAAACGTTGGGTGACAAGTGAAGTCCTTCCAGCAATCAGAAAAACAGGAAGCTACACGAACGTCCCTCAAAGCTTTGCTCAAGCATTGCGATTAGCAGCTGATTTAGAAGAAAAAAATCAACTACTCGAACAACAAATTGCTGAATACGAACCCAAAATCAGCTATCTGGATACGATTCTATCATCAACGGATACAGTAGCGACTTCTCAAATTGCAGCTGATTATGGAATGTCAGCTATCGCTTTGAATAAATTGCTTAATCAGTTAGGCGTACAGCATAAAGTTAGCGGTCAATGGTTACTCTATCGTAAGCATATGAATCAAGGATATACAAAATCACACACAAGCGAGATACCAAAATCAGACGGTGGTGTGAAAGTCGTGATGAATACTAAATGGACGCAAAAAGGCAGAGTCTTCATATACAACTTATTAATTGCCAAGGGATATTATCCTCAAATGGATTTAGAGGAAATTAATTAGGGGGGGTTGTGAATTATGGCTGACATTGCTGAAATCACACAAAAAGATAGAGAAAAAATTAAACAATATGTAGAAAATTCAAACTTTCTAACATATACGATGCTTGCGAACAGATTCAATATCGACAAAAGCTACTTATCTTTAATCTTAAGCGGTAAAAGAACTTCTGCTGAAGCGAACAGAATTATTGATTCAATTATTGCTATGTATGAACTATAGAAAGAGAGGGATCATTCATGACTAATCTAGCTTTAGTCAATTTAGAAGATTTAAAGATTTTGTTATCAGAACATTCCATTCCAAATGAAATTTGGAATTCGAAAAAAGCAGCTGATTTTTTAACAGTCAGTGTTCCAACTTTGCATAAAGAAGCTGAACTTGGAAAAGTTCCTGGAGTAAGAATTGGCAAAGATTGGAAGTTTTCTTCAATCGCTCTATATCAATATGTATCTAAAAAGGAGGAATCAAAGTGAAAGACAGCATAAAGAAATACGAGGAATTTTTGAAGGAAAAAGGAATACAGGAAGAAAAAAATACACTAGCAATTATGTCTGCCGTGCAACAAGCGATTGGGGAAATTTTAATCGATAGCGAAAAAATGAAAGGAAGAAAAATGATGGATAACGAAAAAGGTATTTTAATCACGATGAAAATTGGAGAGAACGAAATGAGAGGTTTTGTTTCCAAGGTTTCAGATAAAGAAGTTTCAAACGAAGAAACACTTGAATTTTACAACTCTACGTTTGAAGGTTATGAACAGCGATTAAGCCTTGTAGCAAGCCGAGTATATACCAAGTTGGAAAAGATGGTTAAAAAAGAGGAAATCCACACGATTGCAGAAATACTCAAAGTTTTAGCCAATGCTCCATCTTTTTCTGAATCGTAAACCGAAAACAACAGTAATTACGACTGGAATGCAGATGGAGAACTAAACAGAAAGGCTGGTATTAAAAAAATGGATAAGAAAGAAGAGTATTTAAAAAAGTTTCAGCGACAACAGGACCTTAATGAATTTGGATTTAACGAAGAAATTGCGGAAATCGGAAAAGACATTGTGGATTTATTGAAAAATAGAGATCTAACGTACGAGGAAGCATACGCAAGTCTCCAGTTCGCTTACAACGACTTGAAATATAAATCAAACTTTATTTCGATAAGCGAGGAAGATGGAGAGTCTTTAATTAGCAAAAATGAAAAGCCTACTAATGAAAAAAAGGGCATTGAGGATGTGCTTAAGGGAGTTGATGGAAATTTTGTGTTCGGTGGAATCGAATATGATCCAGCAACAGGTGAAGGAGCTTTGAAAAACATGGAAAGTAAAGAGAAAGTCGAAATTACAGTGAAATCGCAAGTCGATACATTTGAAAAAACAAAAGAACTCCTAGCCGACCTAGAAGTTCCAAATGAAAAGTATGACATTGTAGCCACTGTCACTGTTTATCCTTAGTGAATTTAGGAACGGAGTTTTGATTCTGAATAACCCCACACGAAAGGAGGGGCTTAATATGACAGTAATCTATGTACTTATTTTAATCTTACAAATAGTCAATTTAGCTATGTTGATTAAAATTCATAGGAGGTAATTTGATGGCATACACAGTACAACAAGAACACCAAATTCTCAATCTTATTAGGCTACGTAGAAAAGAATTACAAGATGATCGTGCAGAGCTGATTGAGATGGAGCTTGAAGATTTACGGATGCTGGAAATCAAAAATAGGGAGATAAGACTATGACAAAATTTGACACGATAGTAATAGGGTTGATTATAGCAATGCTCATTTCAATCACTCATTTCAGCCTAACTATGGGTACCATCTACGGAACACTAATGGTTTTGATAAACCTAATAGATTCGAAAGGAAGGAGAACATATGAATCGAAAAGAAGCTTTGAAGAAAGGAAAAATGATTGCTGATAGATGGTGGTATGACAATAAGTCAACAGGTAATCAACAAACAAAAGAAATGGCAGGAAATTAAATGAAATTAAGACAAAAAATAAAAGAGTATCTATTTTATAGACATGTTTTTTATTGTCCGGATTGTCGCTACACATTACGTCTTAACAATAAACTACTACAACAGTGTCATCCATGGGATGGACCGTATTGTCCAAAGTGCGGAGAAAAAATACAAAAAAAGTGACTCAGCCGTCCAAAGCAATGAGTCACAAACTAAACATATCTAAGGAGATTTTAGCATATGAATAATGAACTTTCCACTTTAGATGAATATTTAACTAATCCTGATTGGGGTAAACCGACTATTAATGAAGTGGAGGATGAAGTAGATGAAGACTAGTGAAGAAACAAATGAGATTTATAAAGGGCTATATCAATTGAAAGGTAAGCTACAACAACCTAAATTCGATGCCTCTGTAAATTATGGAACAAAAAACGGTGGGGAAATGAAATTTGAGTACGCAACACTTAAATCTATTGAATCAGCTATAAGAAATGCTGCTCAAGAGTCTGATAGTGGGATTGATTTTGGTCAAGATGTAGTTACAAGTGATAACCATGTTGCAGTAACAACGTGCGTTTATCATTCAAGCGGTCAATACATTCTATATGGTCCTTTAGGCTTTCCGTGTAATACAAAAAATCCACAATCTTTAGGTAGTGTAATTACTTATGCAAAAAGGTATTCGCTGGCTAGCTCATTTGGAGTTGTCGCAGATGGGGATGATGACGCCAAAATTGGTGCTGATGAGAATGAAAAGATTCAGAATGACAATGATTTAGATTCTGAGTTTAAACAGACATTTGATGATTATGTTCATCGAATCGCTCAGTTAACTAATCAAGAAAAAGAATTCATAATTGCTACAACGCTAGAAAGAAGCGGTTTTAGTAGCTTTAAACAAATCGACAGAAATTCCTATTCGAAAATCATTGGATTTCTTAAACGCTATGCATTGAAAGCAGAGCAGAAGAAAAAAGAATCGGAAAATCACAATAAACCATCTTGGGAGGATTTATAAATGAGCAATGAACTATCAACAGAAGTCATCTTTGATGTTAATTATCAACCAAGTGTAATTGAAATTATCAATGAAGATCAACTAGCGAATTTAATCAATGCAACTGTTAAGCGTTTTGAAAATTTGATTTTTAAAGAAGAGGATATTGCAGATGCTAAGAAAGCAAGAGCGGAACTAAATCGAATTTTTGATTTGATCGATTCTAAACGAATAGAAGTGAAGAAGGAGTTTAGTGAACCTCTTGCTGTATTTGAAAAACAAATTAAAGCCTACAGCGATGAGATCAAGCTAGCATCTGAAGGTATTGCTGACCAAATCAAAGAATTTGAAGCTAAAACAAAGGAAGAACGAAAAACAATTGTTTTGGCATTCATCAAAAAACAAGCAAGTAAGGCTGAGATTGAAGCTAATGAAATCAGCCTCCAAAGTAATTGGCTGAATGCTTCAAGTTTTACAGCCAAAAACAATTTAACGAAAAAAATTGAAGAAGAAATAATTGCTGAATGCACAGCAATAAAACAAGAAAAAGAAAACTACGAACAGCAAAAATCGTTGGTTGAAAGCTATGTAAAAGCTTATGGTCTTGAGTCAATGGCTTGGATCTCTTTAATTGATGAAGGACTAACTGCAGCACAGATTTTTCCAAAGATAGATCAAGCTGTCAAAGAATTAAGAGAAAAAGAAGAGAAAGAAATAGAAAAGACAGAAAAACAGATCAAACAAACAGCAACTCCAGAAAGAGCTGTGGTAACAACACAAGAAATAGACACCGATGAACCCAAGTATTCCTTTGCTCTAAATATTACAGGCACTGCTAAACAACTGTCAGTTATCAAACAAACGATTGAAAGCTTAGGTGTAGAGTACTCCGTTGAGATGAATTGATCAACGAATCAGAAGAAAAAGAAGTGATTTAATTGTTTAAACCGCTAATCGATTCATATTCTGCGATATTAAAGCATTTCAAAGGACAAGAAATTAGCGCAACAATCAACGAAGAAATAAACATCGAACGACTTAAAACGATGTACGAAGGTTATGAAGGCGATCGGATCATTGAAGTGCGTTTTATCGATCCACGTCGCTTCACAGCCCAGCAAAGAAACTTCATTTATGCGCTCATAGGGGATATATTCATCGATACAGGCACGCCAACAGATTTCTGGAAGGAATTCTTCTACTTTCGTTTTGAAGGTGTCACAGGGCGAAAAATAAGCCTCAAGGACGAATCGGATACAACTGTAAGTGACGTAAACATCCTAGCAAATATCATCTTAGATTTCATCTTTGAACATCATATTCCATTCAAAGAAGGGTATGAAATCTTACCAGCGAATCAAGAATACTACTTGTACAAATGTATTACGAAAAGAGTCTGTTGTATCTGTGGAAGAACAGGAGCTGACATTGATCATTTTGATAAAGCATTGGGTAGACGAAAACGTAAGAAAATTGATCATTCAGAATACACTTACGCAGGACTTTGTAGAATCCATCACACGGAAAAACACAAAATAGGTGTGACCAATTTCAAAAATAAGTATCAAATCAAAGGAATCAAGTTAAACCAGGAGACAATCAAAAAGTTAAATATCGGAGGGTAAAGTGAGAACAATTAATGATAATTTTAAAAAATTGAAAGAAGCCGAAGATAGACTAAATAAACTCAGAAAAGAGTTTGTAAAAAATGAAGAAGAACTCCTAAAAGAGATTAAATTGCAGAAGTCATATATTGAGCAATTTAATAGCCATGATGAGAATGTAGCTATCGGTATGCAACTAGTTGAAATAAGACGATATAAAGAATGGGAAAAAGAGCTGCGTTCACTTTTAAAATTCGCTATAAAAACTATTGAAGAAGGAAATCTACCTGTAATGCTCGAAGAAAAAGAGGTATTTGGTTATTGGTATAACGAGGGGTTTCGAAGCGGTCATTCGAGAACAATCCGTAGATGGTGTGGTCAAGATTATTCGCATGAACGTGCTCAAATCAGGTTTATTGATGAAATGTACGAATCTGAGTATCAACTTACTTCACAAGATACATTAGCAGTATTGGCACATTTATCGCATACATTATGTCAGCTAGAGGAGAAATAATGATGATTAGTTTAAAAACAGCAGCATTTGAACGAGCATGGCGCACTAAATATAAAAAAATGAGTCCGAGAGACAGATTGTTCTTAGAAATCATGACATTTGCTTTCATCGGTACACAAGCTGAACAAAGTGATATTAGTGTTGAAAAAATTAAGACCAATAGATTAGTTAATGGAATTACAGAGACTTGTTACCAGTACACGATTACTGTTGTGGATGAGGAGGAATAATTTTGGCAGAACATCGAAGTTATTACGCCATCATACCTGCAAATGTTAGATATGACGATTCATTGATACCTAGTGCAAAACTTCTTTATGGAGAAATCACAGCTTTGTGTAATGAAAAAGGTTATTGCTGGGCTAGTAATGAATACTTTGCCAATCAATACAAAGTAAGTAAGCCAACAATTCAGAATTGGCTAAAGTCACTTGAAGAAAAAGGCTATATATATCGAGAAGTTAAGTACAAAGAGGGTAGTAAAGAAATCGAGGCTAGGTATATAAGAATTCTTGGTGGGGGTCACCAAGAAAATTTGGTGGGGGGTCACCAAGAAATCTATCAAGATAATAATACATCTATTAATAATACATTTAATAATACAAAAGAATATATAAGAGAGTTACCGCCTTCGAAAAAATCGAAGGCTAAGCCCATCCGTCATAAATACGGAGAGTACAAAAATGTTCTCTTGTCAGATGACCAAATGGAGAAACTCAAAACAGAATTCCCTAATGATTATCAAGAACGGATTGAACGGTTATCCGAGTATTGTGAATCAGCTGGTAAAACTTATAAAAACTATTTGGCGACTATTCGAAGCTGGGCGAGAAAAGAAAAAAATGAATCTAAGAAGAACCAAAAGACATTCCCTAACTCCCGAGCGAAGCATCATGTCACTCGAAAAGAGCCAGAGCCAAAATGGTTAGCGGACTATAACGAACAAGAAAGGCTCAGAAAAGAAAGAGAAGCACATCAATATGACGATGTTCCTTTTTAAACGTGAGGTGATATTTTGAAAGAATATAACTATCTCAAGCTGTTAAATAAACTCGGCGAGTGTAAACAAGGCGATGAGCATAAATGTTTGCAGGCAGTTTATAGACAGCTAAAAGATTTGACCGAAGACCAAATAAAAAACGATCGTTCAAGTTGGAGTAAGTTGCGTGTTTACTATGCGCTATATGTAGACTCTACAAAACTAGAACATATTTTGGTAAAGGAAAAAAAGAAAAAAGAGGAGCTTTATGTACAAAAGATGAAATATTCTCTTTTGTCATTCGAAGAGTGTTACCGAGGTCTACAGAAATATTTGAGAGATCAGTCAAAAGGAGCGATTGTGTAGGTGGGACAGCCAAAAAGAACAGGTGGGACACCTAAGCAAAGGCCAAGATTTTCTCTTGACGATGAAACCTTGGCACAACTTGCTTGGTTGTATGCGCAAGATACCAAAAAGACAAGTCATCGAATCTATCCATCGGATACGTTGAAGAAAATCATTAATGAAGCGTACACCGTGCGCAGGGCATTTAGAAATTAGTAAATGGAGTTAATTTTATGAAACTAACAGAAGATTTTGTTCCTTTTGCAGAAATGAGGGAATCGGAATGAATGGTTTGAAAAGCTTACTAGATATCGCATCAGCTTTTCTAGGATGCGGACTTATTTTAGCAATGGCAATGCTTGTAGTAGCAGGAGTAGTCAAATTAGGCGTGCTACTTTGGCAAATGATTTTTTAGGAGAAAGAAAATGTTAGCAATGAAAATTGAAAACTATCGAATCACTGAAACGAGTGATTGTAAAAATATTGTTCTATCACGAGTCATTCTTGATGAAAAAGGGAATATCCAATATACCGAAAATGAGAAAGGTGAAAAAATAGAATCGACTTCCTTTATTGGGTACTATCAAACACTAACTATGTGTTTAAGAGCCATACAGCGTGACTACGTGCTGAGAGAAGGTCACGTGATAAAAAGTATTATCGAGTATAAAAAGGCGCTTGAGCGTATCACTAGATACTTTGAGAGTGAATGTGAGATTGAAGGTGTAAAAAATGAATAAGAAAACAAAAATCAAACGAATTGCTGCGCTGACGTGTTCGGAGAAGTGGCAAGAAAATGAGGAGACAGTCGCAGAAGTTCAGAGAATTGCTAAAACGATTTGGCCCAAGGAAAAGTCTGGACGAAAACGACCAGGTCGAAAAATAGCGATTTGGCATGGTGACAGAATTCTAGTTACAGGCACAGCTGAACAGTTAGCAGAAATTACTGGGCTGTCAAAAAATATCATATGGAGTAGAGCGAAGCATATGGATATTGAGTCTAAGGGTCGTCAATTTAAATACATGGAGGAAGAAAAATGAAATTAACATCAAATTTTAAATTAATCGAATTAGGTACCCAAGAAAGAGAACCTAGCGTGACTCTATCAAAGTATGGCTTGAATTTTAGCAAGTCTGCAGCAGCATGCTTAAAATATTCCGAATATGCGTTACTTTACTTGAATGATAAAGAACGAATCATTGCGCTTGTACCTGCCACTAAAGGAGAAAAAGGTGCTGTACGATTTTATCGACCTAATAACAAGACGACAAAGAATCCAACAATCAAGAGTGAACGTTTTATTGCAGTAATCGGCAAATTATGTAAATGGGATATTGAAAATAAATCATATTATTTAAAACCGCAATTTTTAGAAGGTGGAAAAGGGATCTATCTTGACTTGAATGACGCTGTGGAAAGAGAAAGACGCAGATTTGGGAGGTAGGAAAGAATGGTCGGATTAACAATATTTTGGTGTGTAATTGGTGGAATCCTATCATTGGTGGGTTTCTATTTTATCAATCATAAGAGTAAAAACCAAAGAGATTACACAGTACTAGGAATCGTTCTACTGGCTATTGGAATAATGGTGGCAGTTGGAGCACAATTAAACATTTATATAAATGGCACGCAAGAAGATTTGGTGCGGTTTCTGTTTTGGACGAGAGATTAGGAGGATAGCAAATGAGTGATTTAGCCGAATACTGGAGAGACGTAAAACCCTATCTTAAAGAACGTCGAAAACAGCATGTTAAAAGAATGGGGGATTCAGCTACAAAAAATATTAAAGCGCTGGGATTCGAGTTTACCCATTACCCAAGCAATCACCAATTTTCAATCCATACACATAAGGGGACCATTGACTACTGGGGAACAACAGGAACATGGATTGAACGTAAAACGAAAAAACGTGGCAAAGGGTTACGTAGTTTAAGAAAGTATCTTGATTTGGAGGACGGCAAATGAAACGAATATCAATTAGTAAAGCCATTCGTCGATTAAGAAGCTATCTATACGCATGCGCTACTGGAGAAGAGCGAAAAGGCATAGAAAAAGCTATTACTATTTTTGAGAGTATGGAGGAAAACGAATGAAATCAATTAACGAGATATCTAAACAACCACGATTAAATAATATTGTGATTGGCAAAGATGGTCTTTCGTTCGTGTGGAGTGATGGGAAATGGAATTACGCAGTAATAGCGAGCAACGGCATGGGTTGGGATCATGTTTCTGTATCATGTCACAACAAACGGATTACTCCTTCTTGGGACGTGATGTGTAGAATTAAAGATATTTGTTTTGAGCAAGATGAAGTTGTAGTGCAATTCCATCCTAAAAATAGCGAATATGTCAATATTAAAAACAATTGTCTGCATCTATGGAAACCGCAAAATGTTGAAATTCTAACACCACCGATAATTTTAGTTTAATGGAGGACAGCAAATGAACTATACACAACAAGAACTGGCTGATTTATGTCCGGAAGATGTGGCTGAATTCATCGATAATGAAGTCTTGCCTGAATATGCAGATGGCTTAAATACAGCAGAAAATGTTGCAGATTTTATGATTGATGAGGCTATTGACCGTTTGAGAATGTTAGAAATAGATTGCGCTGCTTATCATCGTTTACATGCAAAAGTTGCTTTGATTGATCCATATATAGCTTTAAGCCAAAATCGAAAAATACTCGTAGCTTTTATTCAGACTGTTTTTGACAATTGGTATGAGGAAAGAGAGGACAGCAAATGATACCGAAGTTTCGAGCATTAAATATAAAGACAGGATTTTGGTTTGATGAACAAGAATTAGTTTTTTGTGATGGTAAATGGTTCCAGGATTGGCGTAGTTTTGAAGACGACTTTCCGTTGGATATGCGAGATTGCGTTGTTATGCAATCCACAGGACTGAAAGATAAGAACCGTGTAGAGATTTTTGAGGGGGATATTGTGAAAACCCTCGGAGCTGATTTGGAAGAAACTTTATCAACAATAAAGTTTGCTGAGGGAGCATTTTGTGTTGATCACAAAAATCTTGGCACGGAATTTGAGTTTTTGTACTTTGTTGATTCACCTTTGGAAGTCGTCGGAAATATATACAAAAATCCTGACTTATTGGAGGTAGAGCGATGAAATATAGAAAGAAACCAGTAGTTGTTGAAGCAGTGCAATTCAACCCTAGTTATTCAAAAAATTGGAAAGAGTGTCATGATTTCATCGGTGGTTTTAGTGGCGAACGTAATTTTATTGATGAAACTTGGCGTGAAAAAAATAGAAGCGAAAGAATACCTTGTGTTTCCACAGACGATGGAATAAAACAACTTACTAATAAAGATTACATTGTAAAAGATGGATTTGGAAACTTCCATATATGTAAACCAGATGTATTTGAAAAAATGTATGAGGTGGTAGAAGGATGAGCAAGGCGTTGAAATGGCTAGAAGCAGATAGACTTGAAAAAGAGTGTGATAAAAATGTCGATCCGTATAAAACAGTAAATCATAGTTTTTTAGACGGATTCAATTACGCGTTAGCAAATATTCAGATGTCTGAAGAAATAGAACTCAACGACAATCAAAAAATCGTGTTGGAGTATTTGAAAGAAAAGTATCAAGAAACAGACAGCAAAGTATTTTTACCATTCTGGACATTAAAAAACAATTCTGTATTAAGTTGGCGAAGAGAGGAACAACTGTATGCAGTTTATATAAAAATGTCTGGTGAACAGCAATTTGAGATCTTGGCGGCATTCGCAGCATGGGGATTAGAACAGGAGGAAACGGAATGAAATATGTGTATATACCAGTGCTATTTACCGAAATAGCTAAGGGATTAGAAAACAAAGAGTTAAAAGCTAGTAACGTCTATTTTGAAACCGATAAATTCAACGGAGTTCGCTCTCTTTCAGATACAAAATTAGATTTAGAAGATTGTGCTAAAACAATCTTTTATCTGAAAAAAGAGTATAGCGCACCGACTGCAAGAACTGACTTAGCGCAAAAAAAACATAGAAGAACTTGATTTGGAGGAGGGATAATCATGATACACGAACTAAAAATACTACCAGAACACTTCGAAGCTGTCACAAGCGGACGCAAACAATTCGAGATTCGCAAGAATGATGGTGATTACAAGGTTGGTGATCGATTGTATTTAAGAGAATGGAACGGTGAGAATTTCACAGGTGACTCATATAAAGCAGAGGTAACTTATATTACTGATTATGCGCAGAAAGATGGATATGTTGTGATGGGGATTGAAGGACTGGAGGGAGCAAAATGAAAATCAATGAAGCTTTAGAGTTAATGCGATGGATGCGGAGGAGACGTAATGAAACTCAAAGACGAATTTTACACTGATACTTATGGAATTGGTGGCTTGATGATGGATCTACCAACTAAAAATCCTATAAAGCAAGTGGAATCAGAAATTAAAGTCGGCGATATGGTTCGTTGTACAGCAGAAGAGTTCATTTATCCAATCAGAGGGTATGTAGAACGTGTGTACAATCATTCAGCAGTTATTCGCATTGAGAATACGATGGATTGTGACAAAGAACTAGCAAAGAGCAAATCGAATGTTGCAGTGGCTCGATTAGTGGATATGGAAGTTCTATGATAAACACAATATATTGTATGCGAAAATACGTTCCTACAATATATCGTGGAAAAACCTGTGGATACTGTGGATAACAAAAACGACAGCCGACCACTGGCTGTCGTTGGAAGAATATTGAAATAATGAGCCATCTGTTTTCCGCCAGACGGCTCAACATAGATATAAGTAACGAGTGTAATCTCGCTACTTGAAAAGTTTAGCATAAGCATGGGTATAAAAAAAGCCGGATCGCTCCGACTGATGTAATAAACCCGACAAGTTTATTATATCACAAAAAGGAGCGGTTTGACTTAATGCAATTACTAAGAGATGTGGACTTTAGGCAGACAAGATGTAATGCGAGAGATGTGTTGAAAAACTTCCGACGGTTGGAGCGGATGGCAGGTCGTTCCTTGATAGACATTAAGTCACCGATTATAACTGACATGCCTAGGTCGCCAAAACACGGTAACAAAACAGAAGATGCGCTTATTCAAATGATGGATATAGAAGCAGAAAGGGATGCGATTTTAGTAGCTCTGATGAGTTTGAGCCTTATCAGTCGTCAAATACTCTATTATAGTTTTTGCGATGTTAATAAGCACTCTAATTATGAAATAGGACAACTAATTCAGGGGTATGGAGAGAAAAACGTAGAAAAGCTAAAATCCAATGCATTGATCGAATTTGCAGAAGCGTATAAAAAAGGTTCATTGATTAAGTATCGGTAATTTTTTGTAGGGTTTTTGTAGGGATATTGTAGGGTTTTTGGACGAAAAAGCGTGTTAATATGATATTGTCGAAAGATTAGGAAACAGGACTTCGACAAAATAAAAATAATAGAAACATCGTTTGTTATTGTTCCACAATTAAGCTTGAATAGACAGCAATCGAAAAAACTACTCACATGTGTTTTCTCTATACGATTGCTGTCTATTCTAAAATCGTTAATAAACAGACAACAGCTAAAAATAAATCAAATCAAAAAATAGTTCGTTTTCTCCATATGAGCTGTTGTTTGTTTTTCTAATAGGCAGTAGCTAAAAATAAACGACTCTTTGATTGTTTCAACAAGTTACTGTCTATCAAAAATAATAAGTGCTAGCATGTACTATTCCCTAAATAATTAGCCTTTGTGACAAGAAGAGCAGCAATGCTTGCAACCGTCAAAATCCGCATTCGTGTACATCTTTTTCAATGCTAAAATAGCTTGAGAGCAATCCGAATGATTGCCAGCCGATAATTGATTTTGTTTCAAAGGAAGGTAATTGCATGTGCTTTCATGAAGTTCGTGACGGCCTTTGTCATCTTTATTTTTATTAGCAATATAATAAGGCAAGAGAGCATCTCCTTTCGTTTATTTCAATGGTCCCTTTTCATTGATAGTAATATTATACACCAAGAAAACGTTCTCTCAAGTTGTTTTTTGATCGCCGTAGCGAAATTGGTAGACGCAATAAAGGGTGAATATGAGTAATCCATGCAAGGTTCGATTCCTTGCCAGCGACTTTGGTTTACGGTGATCCTACCAGTTATCAAAACCGTACAGAGGTATAGCTGCATCTCATTGCTGAGGTGTTAGTTTTTACATATTAGATCACTCGTTGAGTGGTCTTTTTATTTTGTGAAGGGAGGTCATGTTGTGAAAGAGGGCAAAACTTTTGGCGAAACGCTAGGTGACCTTACCCACGCTTTGGATAGATTTAAAATAGGGATTGGTATGATACTTCGCTTAGATAAATTTATGAATTGGTTAATAAAAACTATAAATATAAACTAGCAAGCAAGGAGGTTACATAATGAGAAACTACTGGTACGTTTCACTATCTAATAGATATCCACCACCAAATGAAGATGATCCATTAAGGGTCGTCCAATCAGTCCAGATAAAAAAGGACTATTCCATCGTTGAAATGACTAGAGAAGCTACGCCGGAAGAAATTGATAAGTGCAAACTTGTTTATTGTGGTCATGGTTATTGGAAAGATGATTATATCCAACAAAATATAGGGAGGTATTTATCATGAAGAATTTTTATGAAGCGGTTTTAAAAACTAATGTTAGCAAAGAGCTATCAAAAGCTTATAAGAAAGCATTGGAAATTGAGAATGGACGTAAGTGGGTAGAAAATCCAATTACCATAAATGGAGAAACTATCACTAATGTGAAACCAGTCTGGGGTGGCTGTTATGCGCATGTAGATATCACAGAAAGCAAAGAAGAAGGTAAAGCAGAATTGATCCTCACTATAGTATCAAGAACTCTGCCTAACTTAAGGGAAGCAGTAAGAAGTTATGAGCTTGATGGAATGGAAATTAGTAACACTAGTTATTAGTCAATATATATATAGGTGGTGATGGAAAGTGAGTAAGTTAAATCCTAAACAACAAGCATTCGCTGATGAGTACATCATCACAGGGAACGCTTATCAATCAGCACTTAAAGCCGGTTATAAAGAAAACTACGCTAAGAATGCACAAGAAAAATTGGTGGAAAAAGGTGGAAAGGTATCCGAATACATCCAAGATAAACTTAAAGAAGTTCAAATTAAAAGACATTTATCTATGGAGGAAGCATTGGCAATCACTGCTTCTATTGCGAAAGGAGAACCGCAACGTTTTGAGGTTATTAAAAGAGATCCGCTTACCAACGAAATACTAGAACGTGAAGTGAGTGAATATTCAGCAGGATTCAAAGAACGTAATCAAGCACTTGAGCATTATTATAAAATTAACGCAGCGTTTGTAGACAAACAGAAAGTTGAGATTACTGAAATACCTACTTTCATAGATGACATAAGCAGTGATGAAGATGGCTAGGAAATTATCTGAATTTCTTCCACCTACGTTTCATTCAGTTTGGAAAGCTACTTTGAATCAAAATATTCTTAATATAGTTTGTAAAGGTGGACGTGGGTCAGGTAAATCATCAGATATAGCGCATATAATTACTCAGTTGCTTATGAGATACGCAGTGAATGCTGTAGGTATACGCTATGTCGATAATACACTTGAGCAATCTATATACGAACAAATGAAATGGGCGATCGAAGAGCAAGGAGTATCACGTTTGTTTAAGTTTAATAAGTCACCTTTAAAGATCACTTATCTTCCAAGAGGTAACTATATGATATTTCGTGGCGCTCAGAATCCAGAACGAATTAAATCTTTAAAAGATAGTAAATTTCCATTTGCTATAGGATGGATTGAAGAACTAGCAGAATTTAAAACAGAAGACGAAGTCACGACTATTACTAACTCTTTTTTACGTGGGGAATTAGGTGATGGTCTTTTTTATAAGTTCTTTTTTAGTTACAACCCGCCCAAGAGGAAACAATCATGGGTAAACAAAAAATATGAGACTTCTTTTCAACCACATAACACTTTTATTCATCACTCGACTTATCGAGATAATCCGTTCATCTCTAAGGAATTTTTGAAAGAAGTTGAGGAAACTAGGAAAAGGAATAAAATTAGAGCTGAGTGGGAATATGATGGTAAAGCTGTGGGATCAGGGGTTGTACCATTTGATAATTTACAAGTGAAAAAAGGTTCTATTACAGATGAAATGGTAGCTAATTTTGACAATATACGACAAGGGCTTGACTACGGTTACGCAACAGATCCGCTTGCTTTTGTGCGCTGGCACTATGATAAAAAAAGAAACAGTATATACGCCATCGATGAGCTTTACGAGGTGAAATGTAGCAATCGTCGTGCGGCACAATGGATCAAGAACAAGAGATATGATTATCAAGATATCATCGCAGAAGTTGAGCCAAAATCAAATGCTGAGATGAGAAATGAACATGATATATCAAAGATAAGGCAAGTTACAAAAGGGCCAGATAGTGTCGAATACGGCGAAAAGTGGTTAGATGATTTAGATGCGATTTATATTGATCCGCTTCGAACACCGAACATAGCCAAAGAGTTTGAAAACATAGACTATCAAACAGACCGAGATGGAAATCCTAAACCTCGCCTTGAGGATAAGGATAATCATACGATAGATGCTACTCGTTATGCCTTCAATGATGATATGAGAAAACAACCAAAACCAGTTAACGTCAAGCGGACGATCGAAACATATAGAAAACTAGGATTGTAGAGGTGATACAGTGGAACAGAATATTCAGTTTTTAAGTGGCAAGCGATTTGATGATGAAGCGAACCTTATTTATAAAGTGCCGGTTAATCAATTACCGAAAAGAGAGATGCTGAATCAGCGTACTGGCGAAGTTGAACAGGCAATCGACTTTGAACATGAAGACGTTTGGAAGATGATTGTTGAGTTCATTAAACACCACCGAGCCAAACAAGTGCCAAGGTTGCAGGAACTAAAACGCTATATGTTAGGAGACAACAACATCAATTATCGTCCGAACAAACCAGAAGGCAGATCGGACAATCGTATAGCAAGTGGCTTTGCAGATTTTATCGTCTCATTTAAGTTAGGCGTATTGTTAGGGAACCCATTGAAATACAGTGGGGATCAGGCGATTGCAGAAAAAATCAACAGATTTGCTAGTCAATCGAATGAAGACTATCACAATCAGTTGGTAGGCAGAGATATGATTGGATTAGGTAGAGCGTATGAATGGATCGGGCGTGATGAGTACGGTAAGGAAACACTAGCTAAGTTTGACGCAGAACAAACATTCGTAATCTATGATAACACCAAAGATCGCAATTCATTGTGTGGGGTTCATTACTATAAAGAAAAGTACCTAGATAAGTCGTGGACACGAGTTGAACTATATACAAACAGCGGATTCAATTATTATCTCATCGCAGAAAACGATGACTTAGAACATGTCAAAATTGAAGATGGTGAAAGTATTGAAAGTTACTTTGACTCGGTTCAAGTTAATGAATGGATCAACAACGAAGAACGTTTGAGCGACTTTGAGCGCGTACTTGATTCCATAGATGCCTATGATCTTTCTCGCTCTGAGATGGCCAACTTCCAACAAGATACATCAGAAGCTTACTTGGTAATTAAAGGCAATCCAGATACTGCAGACGATGAACAAGGCGACAACAGCAAGTTAGATGTACTCCAAGCTATGATGCGAGCGAGAATGCTTGTTTTAGGCGATAAGAAGATATATGACGGCAATATAGCAGGCGCTGAACCTGATGCATATTATCTTAAGAAAGAGTATGACGTTGCCGGAATGGAAGCTAACGATAGTCGAACGGTTGCAGATATCCTTCGCTTCACATCTCTTATTGACTTTACAGACGAGAACATAGGGTCCAACCAGTCGGGCATTGGATTCCGTTTCAAGGGTTGGGGGTCAGACAACGATCGCAAGAATAAAGAGCGTATGGTCAAGAAAGCTATTATGCGCCGTCTACGATTGCTCACTCACTCTTGGAGCATCAAAGATGAATTGAATAAACCTCAAGGCTTGATTGATACAGTCAAAGCCTTTTTTGTTTCCGATGAACAGCAACAAGAGCAACTATACAACAAAGTGAACGAAATCCAAATTCAATTTACACCGAATGTCCCGCAATCAGATGAAGAAATCATGAAAGTTATTGCAGGAATGGTTGGCATCGTATCAGATCAAACGTTGTGCGAAATGGCTGAGCGCTTGACTGGTGTTCCGTTTGAAGAAGAACTGAAACGATTGAAGGAACAAACTGGTTCTGGTGTGTTTGATAGTGATAAAGAAACTAACACGGAGGTAGAGGAAGATGAACGAGAAGAAGATGAAGCAGATAATCGAAGCAATTGATGCTATGAATACAAGCGACCCAGCAGAAGCGGCTGAAAAGCTCTGCAACTATTTAGACGGAATGTATGGGCTAACCGCAAGAGCGTTGCGGATTTTAATGGATAAGTTGGTTGAAGAAGGATTCTCAGAAGAACAGGCCTTTCAATTGGCTTTGGTTATGTCTAAATCCTAGGAGGATATTTATGTTAAAAAATAGATTGAATCGGCTTAGTTATTCCGATGGATTTAGGGTTTTTAAACTTTTTAATTTTGCGTTGACCGTCATATTCTATCGTCTTTGTGGAATTGAGTTGGCGCTTATTTATATTTTATCTAACATCTCGGTATGCCTTATTGCGTTAGAAATTCACACGAGACCAAAGGAGGTTTCTAAAGATGAATCTAAAAGAACAGCTGGTGAATGAGTATCAAAAAAAAGATATCGAAAAGCTTAAAGAGGCTATCGCTGCAACGATGAAAATGGGGAAAACTGAAATGTATTATAGAGCAGATCAAATCAATGATGAGATTCGAAAAGAATTTCAAGAGGGTGGTTTTACTGTTGAAGACTATTCCGATGTACATTCAGAAAAAGCGGGTTTAAAGCTAGTTAGATTTGCTTGGTAAGGAGTGATTAAGTGAAATCACAAGATTACTTCATCAAACGTGAGAAAGCTTGGCAACAGCAACAGATTAAAGATGATAAGAAACGCATGAACGAAATCAAGAAGCGCCTGCAATACGCTCAGGATGCGATACAAAAAGAGATAGACGCACAGTGGGACAGTTTTTCTAATGGACAGAAAATCACTCGTAGCGAAGCGATGAAGCGAGCTGACGAAATGGATGTAAAAGCATTTGCTCGCAAGGCTAAGAAGTATGTTAAAGAAAAAGACTTCTCTCCAACAGCAAATAAGGAATTAAAGCTATACAACCTTACAATGCGTGTTAATCGATTGGAATTGCTAAAGGCGAATATCGGACTTGAACTGATTGCTATGTTCAACGATATGGATAAATATTTCTCAGGAGAGCTTACTAGTGCTGGCTTGAAAGAATTGCAACGTCAAGCGGGTATCTTAGAAATGACGATCGCTAAAAGAGGTTATGCCAAGCTAGTAGAACAAGTAATCAATAGTTCGTTTCGAGCGGAAGGTTTCGCAACGTTTAGCGAACGGCTTTGGATGTACCAAGCAGAGCTGAAAGCTGATTTGGATAAGTTACTGGTACGTAGTGTGACTTTAGGACGTAATCCCAAACAGTTGGCACCTGAACTGAAGAGATTCCTTACTGAAAAAGGTAGAGAGAATACTCGTTTCAATACGGAGCGATTGATGGTCACAGAAACGACTAGGGTTCAGATTGGTATCCAAGAGCGAAGTTATCGTGATGCTGATATTACGAAGTACACATTCATTTCTGAGCCTTCCGCATGCCGTTTATGTTTGCCGTTGAATGGGAAAGTGTTTGATGTTGATAAAATGGAACCAGGAACAAATGCGCCGAATATGCATCCATTTTGTAGATGCAGTACGGCACCATATGTTGATCGTATTGCTTTTGAAAAGATGTTGAAAGAAAGAGGGTTATAAAATGTCTGAACAACTGTTTGTATGCAATAAGTGTGGCAATTATACACCGCTAGTACAAAAAAGTGACAGATTACCAGATAATGTAGAGCATCATTACGCTGAATGTCAATCATGTGGGTATCGGTCAACTTTCTTTTATACTAACCCTAAAATCAAAGCTTTGTTGAATCAACAAAAGAACACCCCATTTCTTACGAAGAAGAAAGAACGATTAACCAAGGAAATCAAAAAGCATATGGATGAATTAAGAAATAAAATTGAATCAGAATAAGTATGTGAAAATATTTAAAGCGAAGCCTTAGTATATTGGGAAAAGGCTTCTTTATTATCGGGGGCTTTGGTAGGTGACAGGCGGCACCTAGGTTCGAATCCTAGCATTCTCGCCCATGTACACCAGAGATAACCGCCTATTTTTTAAACATATAAATTTAGATCGAATAAAGCCTTAGCTTGTTAACTAAAGGCTTTTTATTTTTGTCTAAGCATTGAAGACGTTAAAAGCTATGGAAGTGCAAGCATTTATCCACGTTAAAAGATATGGAAGGAGAAACAAACATGAAGAGTAAACACTTTTTACCTATGAACTTACAATTCTTTGCAGAAGACGACACAACTGATGTAACTCCGGATAATGCATCAGATACAACTGTGGATGGCGAAGAAAAAGGCGGTTCAGACCCAACAGAAGCTGACAAAAAATACACTGATGCTGAAGTTGACAAAATCATTGCAGCGAAATTCGCTAAATGGGAAGCAAAGCAACAACAGGAAAAAGACGAAGCTGCAAAACTTGCCGAAATGGACGACAAGGAAAAAGCAGATTACGAGAAGCAACAACTTGAAGCAAAGTTGGCTGAGTACGAACGTAAAGAAGTGCTATCCAAGATGTCTGAACAAGCAAGCGAAATGCTGTCTGAGAAAGGCGCTAACCCTACGAAAGAAATGCTTCGACTGATTGTGTCGGAAGACGCTGAAACTACGTCAAGCAACGTGAAGACGTATTTAGCATCTGTTGAAGTGGAACGTGAAGCAATCAAAGCGGAATACGAGCGCAAACTAGGTGGTCGAGTACCTTTAGATGGCGGAACCGGCGGATCGGTACAAGGTGAATACGGCAAGCAATTGGCGAAAAAAGCGACAGTGGAAACGCCAAAGCAAACTTATTTTAAAAATTAGGAGGAACTAACAAATGGAAAAACGAGTTTTTGGTTCAAAAAATCAAATTTTAGCTGATGTAAGTAATTATAAGAGTTTATCAGTAGTAGTTGGAGCAACAGGGGTCACAGCAACAAACGGACAGGGTAAGAAATATATCCCAGCTGGTACGCCAGTCGGTGGTGGTGATCCTTTCACCAACGAGCAAGCAGTTGTGACTGTAACGAACACCGCAGAAGTAGCTGAAGGCACAAAAGGTGTATTAATGCATGACGTTGTATTCGATACAGGTGCTACGACTGCTAATGGTACATTACTATACTTCGGTACAGTCAATGAATTCCGTTTAGAAGATACTTTAACAATTGTAGATGAAGCGAAAGAAGCGTTAGACGGCAAAGTTTACTTTGTTAAACGCAATAAATAAGGGGGAAACGAAGAATGAAAGTGAAAATCCATAAAGAAACATTAATGAAAATGAATTTACAGTACTTTGCAACGCTTAATATCTTTGACCTAGTGCAAGCACCAAACATTGCCACTTATTGGGCAGAACGAGCGAATGAGCAACAGCCTTATCTTGGCGAAGAGTTGTTCCCTGCTGATAAACAACTAGGCATGAAGTTGTCTTGGTTGAAAGGTAAAACTGGTTCTCCGGTAGCGTTGCGTCCTTCTGGATTAGATGCTGATGTTATCCCTCGTGGGCGTGAAGGATTTGAAGAATTGATCCAAAAAATGATTTTCTTCAAAGAATCTTACTACATTGACGAAGAGTTGCGCCAAGAGTTGAATATGATTAACCAAACAAATAACCCAGCATATCGTGATGTAGTTGTAAATCGTGTATTTGATGATATTACAGACTTGTTGCGTGGTGCTGCAGTACGTCGTGAAATCATGCGTATGGAACTATTAACCACTGGAGCAATCACAATCCAAGAAAATGGACAAGATCATGTAATCAAATATGACTTACCTGAAAACCACATGGGAAATGCTGATGTTGCATGGAGTGATGTGGCGAATGCTGATCCAGTAGAAGATATCGATAAAGCTATTTCTGTATTGAAAGAAGAAGGCGTGAATCCAGCTCGTGCCATTATGAATAGCAAGACTTTCCGCTATTTACGTCAAAATGCAGCGATCAAAGCGACTATTTTAGGAAACAATGCCAATGCTCAAGCGGCTAAATTATCGAAACAAGCTTTGTTGGATTACATTTCAGAAGAGTTTAACCTAGAGATCGTTATTTACGATAAAGTTTACACTGATTCAAATGGTACGAATAAATTTATCCCAGATAATATGTTTGTTTTATTGCCAGCTCAAACATTGGGCAAAACATGGTTTGGTACTACTCCAGAAGAATCTGACTTGATGTCTAGTCCGAATGTAGCAAATGTATCAGTTGTCGATACTGGTGTTGCTATTACGACTATGAAGAAAGCTGATCCAGTAAATGTTGAGACAAAAGTTTCTATGATCTCGCTTCCTTCTTTTGAGCAAGCAAATGCTGTGTACATTCTTGAAACAATTCCAGAAGGGTAAGGTGATTTAATTGGCTCAATATAAAGTGTTGAAAGAATTCAAAGACACCCACACCAAAGACTTGTACAAAGTCGATAGCACGATTGACATCACAAAAGAACGTGCAGATGAAATCGAAGCTAATCTCGCACGTTTAGGCGGCGAGTTTATCGAACCTGTAAAAGTCAAGCTGACGATCGACGATTTAAAAGCTGAATTGGATGCGCTTGGAGTGGATTACAAAGATGCCAAAGTCAAAGCTGATTATGAAAATTTGTTAGAAACTGCAAAAGAAGGTTAGTCATTCGACTAGCCTTTTTATTTTTTGAAAGGAGGCAGTCATGAACGAAACCTTAGAAGAAGTGAAACGGTCGCTCGAAGTTGATAACGAAGAACTGGACAACCAACTTGCTGACTTTATCAAGCGAATTTCAAACCAGTTATGTGTGCGTTTGGGCTTCTTAGAGAGTGTTCCCGTATCTTTAAACTATATCGTAGTTGAATGTACGATCAAGCGATTTAATCGCAAAGGTAACGAAGGTATGAGCTCGTATGGGCAGGAAGGGGAGTCAATCTCCTACGGAAAACTTTTAGATGAGTTTGAAGATGACATATCAGCATATAAAGAGAAGCAAAGAGAGAATAGCATTCCTCGTAGAGGGGTGGCTAGGTTCTTATGAGATATGACACAGAAGTAACTTTCGTTATCGAAAAAGATGGCTATTATGATCCTGAATTGGGCGAACATGTCGAACCAACTTTAGTAAAAACAGTCAAACTAGGTAATGTTACCGATTTAGGAACTGACCGATCAAAGACTTTGTTTGGAGATATCAAACAAGGAGCTAAAGTCATTCGCTTGCTTAGACCTTATACAAAAGAATGGGATTACGTTTTAATTTTCAACAAGTTAAGGAGAAAAAACGAGAAATTCGAGATTATTACTGAGCGCAACCTTCGATTGAAAAATACTTTTATTGTTCAGGAGGTTTTTAAGGATGGTTAGAAGAGGCGTAAGCATTTATGGAATAGATGCCCTTAGTAAAAAGCTAAAGGAAAATGCAACATTAAAGGACATCAAAGAAGTAGTCAAACTAAACACTGCGGAAATGCAAACCGAAGCTGAAATTAATGCTCCTGTCGATACTGGATTTCTTGAGAGGAGTATTCAATTAACGCTTGATCCAAGCGGTCTTGCTGGCAGGATTCGTGCTACAGCAGAATATGCGGGATATGTTGAGTTCGGAACAAGGTTTACCCCGCAGCAACCTTTTATATATCCAGCATTTACCAAACAGAAAAAAGCTTTCAGAAAAGATCTGAAACGTCTCGTAGAGTAGGGGTAATAATGATTAAAACAAGAGACCAGTATATTTTTGATGAAATGTTCAAGAGAGTAACAAGTTTGGGATATCAAGCCTACGACTTTAAACCTGTGAATGAAGTGGGTTATCCATTTGTTGAGTTTGAGGGAACAGATACAGACCATGAAATCAATAAAACGAATATATTCGGCAATGTAACCCTTGTAATTTCAGTTTGGGGTTTACAAAAGAAGAGGAAAGAAATATCAGACATGGGAGCTAATATTTTTAATGCTGCTATGCAAATAAAAGAAACTGACGGCTATTCTTGGGCCTTAAACATTCAAACAAGCGGAATTCGCATTTTGGATGATGTTTCGACAAATACACCGCTTAAAAGAGCAAGATTATCGCTTGAATTTAAGCAAACAGGAGGAATTTAAATGGCGCTAAAAAAAGGAATTGATGTTGTCCTTTTGTATCGACTTTTGGATAAGCAATCAGAAGAAGATGCAAAAATCGTAACATATCAAACTGAACATACACTTGGAATGTCTCGAAGTACTGATGCAACGGAAACAAAAGATGGAACTGCGCAAAATATTGGAGCAATCGAATATGCTTTTAGTTCGACTGCTTTATATGAACGAGATAGCAAAACAATCAAGATGCTTTATGACGCTTTTATGCAAAATAAAGAAGTTGAAGTTTGGGCTATTGATAAATTAGATCCTCAAAAAGGGGACACAGGTAAATTCGCAGCTAAATACTTCCAAGTATTTATTTCGAATTATGAAGAATCGGCAGCCGCTGAAGACAATGTTGAAGTAAGTATCGAATACGCTGTTCAAATGGTCCATCAAGATGGATACGCAACACTCACTACAGAACAACAAAATGCAGTGCAATATGCATTTACAGACACAAAAAAACAAACACCAGAAGGCTAGGCACTCTTAATTGAGTGCTTTTATTTTTAGGAGGATGAATAAATGGAATTAACGATTAACGGAAAAGAATACAAGTTTATTTTTGGATTTGGTTTTATCCAAGAAATGAACCGTAGATATTCAGTGGTAGAGCAAGGTATGACAATGAAGCTGGGGCTAGATTCTACTTTAATCAATTTCTTTAATGAGGAAATCGAAACTCTGATTGAAATATTAAAAGTAGCAAACGCAACAGAGTCACCACGAGTTGCTGAAAAAGAATTGATTGCCTTGGTTGGTGAAATGGGCTCAGAAAAATTATTCGATCTAGTTCTTGATGAACTAAAAAAGTCGGAATTTACAAAGAAAAAGACAACAACGTTCGAAAACAAAATCAAAAACAGCAAATAGAAGAAGATTTTTACACAACTGTCCAAATAAATTGTCTACGTTATCTTGGGATTTATAACTTTCTAGACATCGATCGAATGACAATAGCGGAATATGAAACAAGGATTATTGCCTATCGTCTTAAGAGGTTAGATGAACAAGAGCTTATACATTACCAAGCATGGGCGAATAGGCAAGTCAAAGCTACTAAAAAACGTGGTAAATACGAGGTTCCTTTATTTGATACCTTCGAAAAATTCTTTAACAAAGAAAAACTTGAAAACAAAATCTTGGGCAAGGATGAAAAAACACCTAGATTTGTAAACTCCTGAGGAAAGGAGGAAAACTATGGAATCATTTACAGTCGAAGCAATTCTCTCGGCAGTCGATAAAAATTTCACATCTACAATGAAGGACGCAGATAACTCAATGGGCGGCCTTAACGATAACACCAAAAAAACAAACACTTCTATCCTCGACATCGCAAAAGGTGTCGGGGTTTTTAAGTTGGTTGATTCGGCAATAGGTGTTGTCACAAATTCATTAGATGGAGCTATTAATCGTTTTGATACATTAAAGCGATATCCTAATGTGATGCGCCAACTCGGTTATTCAACAGATGAAGTCGACCGTTCGATGTCTAAACTAACAGAAGGTATTGATGGATTACCAACAACTCTAGACGACATTGTAAAAAACGCTCAAAGCCTAACGATGACTACTGGTGATTTAGATAAAGGTACTGAGTCAGCAGTTGCTTTGAACAATGCGTTTTTAGCTAGCGGGGCAAGCTCTGCAGAGGCAAGCAGAGGATTAACTCAGTATACTCAAATGTTGGCTAAAGGAAAGGTCGATATGACATCTTGGAATTCCCTTACTGATACTATGGGTCTTTCATTGGGAGAAGTAGCGAAAAGTTTTGGCATGACTGGTGCGGCTGCGAAAAATGATTTGTATGATGCGTTGAAAGAAGGAACGATAACTTTTGATCAATTTAACGATAAAATGATCGAAATGTACGGCATCGGGACCGAAGGTGCTGAGTTGGCTAAAGCTAATTCAAAAGGTGTTGCGACTTCAATTGAAAACTTGAAAACAGCGGTAAAAAACGGAATCGCTGGTATTTTAGAAGAAATCAACCTGTTGTTAGGTGGAAGCGAGGACTTCAATGCTATTGCCGCTACAATAGACAAAGCAAAACCAATAATAACTAATGCGTTTATAGCCATTAGGGAAGCCATTCCACCGGTTATAGAAGTTATAAAACAGCTAACCAATATCCTCAAACCCCTTACTCCCGTAATTATTTCGGTCACAGCAGCTTTTGTAGCTTATAAAACTGCTATATCAATAGTAAGTTTAGTTACTAGTCTATCAAAAGCTATGACAGTTCTAAAGGTTGCTTTTGCTGTAGGTAACGATGTAAAGTTACTCTCATTTGCGTTGGGAAACATGGCCAATGCAAGCAAACTAGCAGCGGCAGGTCAAGCAATTTTAAATGCAGTTATGAGCTTAAATCTGTTTGCAGTTGTCATTGCAGCAGTTGTAGGATTAGTAGCCGCATTTATTTATTTTTGGAATACAAGTGAAGCGTTTCGAGATTTTTGGATTGATCTATGGGAAAGTATTCAGGAGATAGTTCACGCCTCTGTAGAAGGGATTAAAAATATTTGGGTTGGCATTTCAGAATGGTTCAAACAAGCTTGGAACGGGACGACTGAATGGTTTAGTGATCTATGGAATGGGATTAAGGATATTTCAGATAAAGCATGGACAACTATACAAAAAGCACCGGAAAACGCTGCGAGTTTTGTCCGAGAAAAATGGAGTGAGCTAACTTCCTTTTTCACCAATTTATGGTCAGATATTACTCAATCGGCGTCTGAAGCATGGGAAAACATAAAGCAAAGCACCTTAAATATAGTTGATGGGATGATTTCCAGCGTCAATAAACAATGGGATAACTTGAAAAATACAGCATCAAGTATTTGGAAAGCAATAGCTGATCAAATTAAAAGCTCACTTGATTTTATATTGAAATATATAGGGCCTTTTGTCTCAAACTTTTCTAAGGTATTTTCTAATATCATCGATGCAGTAAAATCAATTTTTGCCGAAGTGAAAAATATTATCTTAAATGCTTTTGAAATTATCAAAGCATTGATTGCTGCGCCATTGCTTTTCATTATCAACTTAATTACTGGCGACTTTCAGCAAATGAAAGATGACTTAGACATGATATGGGGAACACTGGTCGAATCGGTACAAAATATTTGGTTGTCGATAAAAAATATATTCACCGTATATATCGGGACCATCATAAATAGTGTATTACTATTGTGGGATGGATTCAAACAATCGGTGATTAACATCTGGACTGAGGTTTATAATCAAGCAAATATTATCTGGAATCAAGTGAAGTCATTCTTCGCTAATTTATGGATAACCATAAAAGACAATGCCGTACAAATGTGGACAGGGCTGAAGCAATCGATTGTTCAAACATGGGAAGACACTAAAAATAGTGCAATTGAGATCTGGACAAATCTAAAAACATGGTTCTTTGAAACGATTGATACCATCGTCCAAACGATTATTGATAGTTGGACAGGATTAAAACAAGGTACGATTGATTTATTCAATAATACAGTCGAAGGATCAAAAAATATTTGGAATGCTTTTAAAGAGTGGATAAGTAACTTAGTGACGCAGACAAAGGATGGCGTTGTCCAAGGTTGGGAAAATCTAAAACAAGGGACCATCAACATATTTAATCGTATGGTCAATGGTGTCCAAGAAATCTGGGATAGACTTGTAAATGCTGTTAACGATACCGTTAAAAAAGTTACTGGATTGTTTGACACGCTTAAGGAAATTAATCTGTGGGAAGCTGGAAAAGCAATCATGGATAGCTTTCTAGAAGGGCTACAGAATGCTTGGAAAGCAGTTCAAGATTTTGTCGGTGGAATTGGTGATTGGATTCGTGAAAACAAAGGACCGATACAGTATGATAGAAAACTTTTGATTCCGGCGGGTAATGCGATTATGGAAGGTTTAAACAAAGGTCTCACATCGGGATTTGATGAAGTTCAAAGTACTGTTGAAAGTATGGCTAGTATTATTACGGATACTTTTGATAATTCACCGGAGATTGATTTAGCTTCCAACCTGCAAAAAGCCAATAGCAGTATTTCTACTCAGGTCGAACATAATGTGAATATGGGTGGTTCAACTAAACCGGCGATATTTAATGTTAATTTAGGTAAACAATCATTCCGTCTGCTTATCGATGATATCGCGCAAGCGATGGGCGAAGGTGCAGAACTTAATTTAGAATTTTAGGAGGGAAATATGGAGAAATGGGAGAATAAGATGTATGGATTTAATGATACAACGATTAACCGAGAGAATCCTAACCGCTTCCTTCCTACCTCTGCAATGATGTATGACGGAATGTACTTAGAAGATCTTGTGGAAGGGTATCAAACGTTGAAGGTTGAAGGGAGAGAGATGTTGTCTCTGGAAATTGAGCAACAAGGGATCCAAATTGGCTCATTTATAACGAATCAATCATTACCGTCTAGGACAATCTCTGTTACGTATAGGTTAGAAGATAACAATCCAGAAAAGCTTCAATTCAAATTCAAAGATTTATTGAATTTTTTGTATCGAACAGAGGATGTAGAGATCAGATTTCGAGATGAAAGTGATTATTACTACTATGGTCGTTACGCAACGGCAGATAAAGTTGCAGGTGATTCTAATTCCATTATATCTACTTTTACCATCTATTGCGCAGATCCGTTAAAGTACACACGAGAAGTTGTAACGGATGGTTATATTGGAAATACGATGCGATTTCCAATAACTCCAACCAAGATAAAGGTTACTTTAGAAAAGAGTAATGCTATAAGAGTTACAAATGGGGAACAAACAATTAGTGTGAATAATGCAGCGATAAAACCAGGAGATCAATTAGTATTTGATTTTGTGGATGAAAAACTAATGGTTAACGATGAAGACTGGACATCTGTCATTGATTTAGAATCTGATTTTGAGAATTTTATTTTGCGACAAGGTCAAAAAGTTGTCTGCAACAATGGAAAACTTAGTGTTTTTTACAGGGGGGCGACAATTTGAGCGAAACAGTCTATTTTTTTGATCATCTACAAAAAATGATTAAAAGAAAAAACAAAAATAAACTAATTGAAGTCACTCAAGAAAAGGAAATAACGAAGGATCAAAGTGAGCTAATGAAAGATATTCTATATGTAACAGTGGCTTACGATAAAGAAATTGAAGATGCTCGTTTTATGGCGGTTCGTGAAAGCGAATCGTCATTTTCGTTGTATCGAATAATTAAAACAAATGATCCGAAGGAAATGTTGGAATTCACGGGGATTGGGTTTGCGCCTGATGAGCTAGATGGCTATATTATCAGAGATATTAGGCCAAGTGGACAGCCAGTATCCTTGTTGCTAAATCGGTTAATCGAATTTACTGATAATAATTGGCGTGTTGAATATGTAGCCCCCACATTACCAGCAATTACAACCAATTTTTACTACGTTTCTGTGCGAGAGGCTTTGAAAGAACTACAAACATTCGGTATGGAGTTTTCTTTTCGTTGTTCTCTAAGCTCAGACGGAATTAAAGATAAATGGATTGAAGTGTATAAGCAAATAGGTAAGCATTCGAATATGCGGTTTACTTATGGAAGTAAAGCACTCTCTGTTGTAAAAGAAGTTGACAGAAGCTCAATTGCGACTTCTATTATTGGCAGAGGACGTGGTGAAGAAGTCGGCGATGGTTATGGTCGAAGAATCGAATTTGCGGACATAGAATGGAAAAAATCAAATGGCGCACCTTTAGACAAACCGTTAGGAGAAAATTGGATTGAAGATCCGGAAGCAACAGCAAAATTTGGTATACCGCAACCTAATGGAACAATGAGGAAACGAGAAACAGTTGTGATTTTCGATGATATTGAAGATCCAACAGAGCTATTACAAAAAACTTATGAGACATTGGTGGATGCTTCCAGACCTTTGGCACAGTTTAAAGCTGAGGTGACAGGAAGTGATGTCATTGGAAATACAGTGACAATTCATAGACATGATCGTAATTATCACTATCGTACTAGAATCTTCAAAGTGAGAATTAACCGTTTAACTGGCCAGACTTCAATTGAGTTGGGTGACAATTTAACCAAAGATGCACGCAGACAATCAGCGCAGATTTCGAATAGTATTTCTAATCTGGAATCAAATAAGATGACCTTCTACGAATCAACTGAAATCGGCAAATTTCAAGATGACATCATGCGTGGCGCAGGGAAAAATGGTGGTTCGATCCTTTTGATGAATGGTCAAGAAACTGGTATTTCTGACGGCAGAGAGCCGTATCAGATGGTTTTTATGAATGGTAAAAGTATTGATACATCTGACCATTTTTTAGTTATGAACTCAGATGGAATTGGTTTTATCGAAGGTGATTTCTGGACCGATGAATTCAAAACTGCATGGACGATTGCTGGTGTGTTTAACGCCAATTTTATTCAAGCCGGAAAGATTAGGGCAGATATCTTTGAAACTTCGTTCAATGGCGCTGGCGATCAATTGAAAATGGCTAATGGCATTATCCAAGCCATCAACAATGGCGCAAAAATTATGGAGTTGACAAAAAATGGGATGGAATATTTTTATGAAGGTTCGAAAGTTGGTGGCATGTCCACTATCGGCAACCCTTTTCCAGAACTTATTCTTCCAGAAGGACAAAAAATTGAAGGGAATTCAATATTTTTAAGAACTGAAGGAAACAACCGATTTATTGGATTATCTGCAAGGAACGGAACTGGAATCATCGTTGGAATGAATCAACTATTTATGATTCAGAGAAGGCTGGATATGATAATCGATCAAGTTCAAGTGACTGGTAGATTAGATGTAAAAGAATTATATGTGAATGGTGTAAAGATAGACAGTAATGGCGGAGGTGGTAGTGGGGGTGGAAATGGCGGTAGTTGGAATGGTCAGTACCCACCAGAAATTACTTCGGATCGTGATAAACGCTATTGGCAAATTTGGGCAATGGCAATCGGCGCAGGATTCACACAACAAGCCGCTGCCGCTCTTTTAGGAAACGCTCAAGGAGAATCTGATGCAAATCCTACTGCCGATGAAGGAAATGGTAAACCAGGATTCGGTTATGGCGTATGGCAGTGGACAGATAGTACAGGGGCAAGTAGTGGTCGTGTATATATGATTAATTTAATGACTCAAGCAGGAATCACTGAAAATCCTGATACAATCACTGCACAGTTTCAATTGTTAATGTGGCATGCACCAAATGGCCAATGGATGGCAACCAACGCCTACCCTTATACATGGACACAATTTATGGGACTAACAGATATCGCTACCGCAACAAGAGCGTTCGAAAAGAACTTTGAACGACCATTAAATGATCACCCTGAAAGAGTCGGCTGGTCAACTAATTGGTACAACCGGTTTAAAGATTTATCTATCCCGCAATCAGCTGGATATATTACGCCAATTAGCGCACCTGTTCAAGTGACTAGTGAATTTGGATGGCGTACAAGTCCTATCACCGGTGCCCAAGAATTTCATAATGGAATTGACTTGGTGAATAACAATCCGAATACACCTATCTTTGCTTCGAGTGAGGGAGAGGTCATTGTTGCAGGAGCAGAATATTTTAGTTGGTACGGTAATTATGTAGTCATCAGACACTCAGATGGTATTTACACGGGTTACGCTCATTTAAGTAGAGTAGACGTTTCTGTGGGGCAAAAGGTTTCGCAAGGGCAACAATTAGGATTGATGGGAACAACTGGTCCATCTACAGGAGAACATCTTCACTTTCAATTTATGGATGAATTTTATCCTTCTTCAAACGCTCGGTTCCATAATCCCCGTAATTATATAAATTTTTAGGAGGTAGGGTATGACACAAACACAACATAAAATTATCTTATCAACAACCGAACCTAATAATGGAATCAATCTAATCCGTATTAGGCAGGGGGATACGATGACGCAGAAATTTGTCGTCGAAGTAGTCGAAAACGGCGAATTAAAACCATTTGGTGGGTTAGTTCCATTTTTTATTAACACGACAAAATTTCATGAAAAACAACCAGTCGAACAAAGAGTGCAAGAAGTTTCTCCAAGTCAAGGGAGATTGATCTATACATTAAGCGAACCAGATTGGCAATGGGGCGGTGAAAATACGGCCCATTTTAGCTTCCGATCACTAAACGGTGACGGAACTTGGAGCGAACAGTTCAGCACACAAGATTTTAATTATCGTGTGATGTCAGGGATTACACAAAGTGATATTAGAGATTCAGCTTACGTGTGGACCTTCGAAGATTTATTGCGAAAATTTAGAGAGTATATGACCAGTGGGCAAAACGACTGGGAACAGTGGATAAAAGATAATAAAGAATTATTAGATAGTGTGGACCCAGGTGGCGTGATTCTGAATATACTGAATGATGCGAAAGGGGATCATGCGACCTTAGCAGAGCGATTAAATGAATTTGAGTTTAATGAGTTTGATGTTGCTGTTGAAACGAGTCAGATTCAATATGGACTGACAAATAATTTTTTTGATACAGCAAACAACAGTTACGAAGAAGTAAAACCAAGAGATGCGGAAGCTGTCATTAATTCAATTGATGATAGCAAGTTTAACATGGCATTCATTACTGATATTCACGCTGATTCACATGTACCGACACCGGCAGGCGATTCGTGGGACAACGGACGCACAGAATTCGTTTCTACACGTCGTTGGAAAGCAATCACTCAATTCCAAGAATTAGGAAATGAATGTGACGTAATGGTGTACGGTGGAGATAATGTAGACGGACGAGATTCAGGTATTACCTTTACGCAAGAAGTGCCAGGTAATGGAGTAGTCAACCGATACAAAACGCTAAAAACTGTTGAAAGATTCGCTCGAGCAGCTACTTTTTTACAAAGTAAACCGGTGATGATCTGTTGGGGCAATCACGATCGTGGTGGTGTACCTCACAATGGCAATCGAACACAGTTCAATATGTTAGCACCTGCCGATTTAGCTAAGAACTTTGAAGGTGCTTACGGAGGGATAATTTTTCCTGAAAAGAATGTAGCAGTTTACCGATTAAATACAGATGATTTTAGCTCCCAAGTCGATGAAAATGGCAAATGGTTGGAGGCTTACGGTCAAGGTCCAGCCGGGGCTGGAAAACAAGGTAATTTTAACAAACAACAATTAGTTGATTTTGGTCGTTGGCTAGAAAAGCTCGATCGTAAGTATCATGTAGTGCTTGCAGGTCATTTCCCACTGCACAATGAAGAAACGATAGTTGCAAATAAAACTCAACTACAGATGCTAGTTGACGGTTTCAAACAAGGTGGGAATGTCACAATCGATTTTACAAATTGGGATTCAGTTGACGATTCAAATATTACAGGTGAGTACACGTTTTACATGAGCGCAAAAGGTCCAGGAGTCGTTGTAGGTTACTTCTGCGGACATTATCACGCATTTAGTCTGAGACAAATGGGAACAACAAGAGTTGTGATCGGTAACTGCTCAATGACAACAGAAGTGAATACACCAACTGAGACAGGTTTTTATAAAGTTGAAATTGATGTCACGAAACGTTTAGTTAATGCACGTGGCGTTGGTCGATGCAGTGACTTTACATTTTCTTATTAGGCGGAGGTGAAATGATGAATTTAGAGAAAAAACAAAGGGACAAGTCAATTGACTGGCTTTTGCGACAAGCAGCAATTCATTTTGATGGTGATGATCAAAACCCTCATTTATTAGCTACTGAATTCAATGCGGGACTTGCTACGCCTGAAACTGTTCGCTTGGCAAAAGGTCAATATCTTATAGATAATGACCTAGGTGCAAAGTACCCGAATATGTCAGACATTCCGCCTGGTAAATATTGGACACGTTGGGCTTGGGGAAGCAATGATATGCCGGGTGTAGATAATGGTAGTTTCATCAAGTTGCATATATATGCTGCGACAAGCTTTTACAAGTTGTACGTAGTGATTTCTGGCTATTTTGGGGATACTTACTACAAAAATACACATACTACGCCTAATGAAGGAAATAATGATGGGTACAACCCCCAAGGTTGGCGTAAACTAGTCACTGAGAGAACGTTATTCACTGGTTCTGCCTCAGATCCTGGACGAGTAATCCAGTTAAATGATGAAATCAGATATTATCGGAATTTGGAAATCACTATAAATGGTAATGGCGGACAGATTTTCAAAGTACCTGTTTTAAATCGAATGGCGTTCCAAGGATTGAACTTGAGCGACGGAAATTCTTCAACAACATATTTCTGGGAAATTGAGTTGGAGCAAACGGGATCGAATCAACTAACTATCCGGCGTAATGACGAAACATTCATAAATAATGCTGGCTTACAAGGAAAGGTCCCTGGCAGTGTGTCAATAGGTTTAATCAAAGGAATTAATTAAAAGTTAAAATAGAAAGTGTGAGAGAGGTGCGGAATGAGGAAAATAGCGAATATCGGTGTACCGACCCAACCTTTTAGCAGGGCCACAAAGCTTACTGGTTTCACCTTTAAGTCCTACGATAAGAATTCCGGTGTTTTAAGATTCGAAATTAAAAATCAAGACGGCAGTCCTACTGATTTACTCGGTGCGACTGTACGTCTTTTTATGTACATTTATAAAGGGGAAGAGAAACAACTATTCCCGATTTTTGACAATCAAATCATTACTGAAAGCTATATGCAAGGTATTGTTAAGTATCCTATCCCCGACATGCTATTAGCGTATGAAGGAAAAGTTGATGCTTTTATTTATATTGATTTCCCAGACGGTAGCCATACAGATAATTTAGCCTTCACATTCAATATCGAAAAATCAGTTATTGATGGCGATGTTCAATTGAACGGTGAATACTATTTTAAAGACTTTCAACAACTTATTGATACTATGTCGCAAGAAATAGATACAAAAATCGAACTTGTTGAAGAAATGGTGAATGATTCAAAAAATCAGATGGGCACTGTACAGCAAAATATCAATCGAGTTGAAGAAAAGGTTGATGAGATCAATCAACAAATAGGCGAACTAGGTAAACTTAAAAAAATATACTCAAACAATATCGATTTTGGTAATTACGACTATTCAGGGAATGCCAATTTGTTACCAAAGATTACAGCTGCTCATTTTACATCTGGAAATGGAGCTACGGTTGAAGATGGACCAGGTGGCGAGATCATTTTCACGTTAGATGGATCTGCACAATTAACTAAATTTAATACAAGCATGCGTTTACCCGCTCTTCAAAATGGAAAGAGATACACCATCAGCGCTGAGATTATGCTACATGAAGGTTTAGAAGGGGATGCCTCAAATATTCGATTAACTAATAACTACGTTCCAGGCGGAAATATCATGTTATCTACAGTTAGACCTTCTCCAACGGCTACTAATATTTGGCACACGATTAGAGGTACGCAAATAGCAACTTATGCGACTACACTGCCTCAGCAGTGGTATTTAGTCTTACAAGATGTTACAGCATCAAGTCGAATTAAGGGTAAAATCTCTCTTCGAAACATAAAGATAGAAGAAGGATCGGTTGTTACGCCGTATCAACCTAATCTATTATTTGCACCTTACCAGATTTCTAGGATAGCCTTGAACGAAAATTTAGCAAATAAAGAACAAGCTTTCCCGATAAGTAGTCGACAGTATTTAATTTACTCTGCTGAAATGATTGAACCATTTATTGCTAACCAAACATATACATTAACTTTGAAAGGAACCAAGCTAGGTACACAATCATTTAGAGTATATACAACTGGTCCCAATAGTACCTGTAATATCGGGGACATGGAAATAGTAGAAGGTTTAGCAGATACATGGAGACTGACATTCACTCCTTCAGAAGCAAACTTAAGCGGGAGTGTTTCTCCTAACACGTTACAAATCTACCAATTTCCTCAAGCAACAATGGGGCAAGTAACGATTGACTCATTAAAAATAGAAAAAGGAGGGATAGCTACTCCCGATATTTCTGAGCACAAGTACTTTGGTGAAGGTTTGAAAGACAGTAATAATCCATACGACTATAGCTGGGATATTACACCAGAGCACACAGAAAAAGGATTGAAAGACAAAGTAAGTCTGACAGAGCCACAAGCTATTGAAGGAACAAAGGATTTTCTTGAACAGCCTTATATTGAAGGTGAACGTATAGCAACTGAAAAGTTTGGAATATCCTTAACTGGTGGACTTTTGTCAGGTGTCCCAATCGCTGAATGGACTGCACTAAACTGGGGAAGTATCTTTGCTTATGACAACGAGCGCTCTAAAACAAATGATGTATTTACGATATCACAAGACACTAAAACATTAACTATATTAAAAAACTGTACCTTGCAACTTGCGGGTACTTTTACTTGTCAAACCGACAATTCTAATTTCTATGCCTATTTAATTATCTTGGTGAATGGAGCCAATAGATATCGGTTGGCTGGTGTTGCAGGTGGATTGAATTGGCGTAATGATATCGGATGGATTGCAACGAGGCAATTTAAAGCTGGTGATGTTTTAACACTTGTAACATCAACAAATGTCAAGAGTGAGTCAATTTCGGCTTGGGGTGTTGACCAAGTATATATCAGAGAAGTTATTACAGCATAAAGGGAGGAAACTATGAAAAAAATTTGGCAATATGGGCGAACAGGTGGCGTAGAACTTGAAGTCTCGGATAATTTTTTAGTACAAGTACCATTTACGGAAGTTCCACCATTAGAAGGAGAAAGACCAGACGGTGAACCACTATCGATTAACGATCAAATGTTTGATCCTACAGAAAGCCGATGGATCGTTCTAGCGAATGTGTTAGATCACAATGATTTAAATAATCTAAAAGTAATGTATCAAAAGTTAAAGCAAGAAAATAGTGATTTGAAACAGCTCAATTCTAAATTAATGCTAAATGATGTAGCAATCAAACAAGAGAATGCTTCTTTAAAACAAAAAGCAGATAGTTTAGCTCAAATCAACTCAAAGACGATGCTAGTGTCGCTCCAGAACAGTCAAGAGATTGCAAAAATTAAAGAAGAGTTTACTGTGAATGAAGGAGGGGAAGAGAATGTTTAGTTTTTATGATGTAAAAATGATGTACGATTGGGGTTATTTCACCGATGAGCAAGTCCGGCAGTTCGTTCCACTGTGTATTACAGATGAAGAAGCAGACAGAATTGTAAATACAGAAAGTTAGAAAACCGTACTCAAACGAGTGCGCTTTTTGTGTGTCCAAAAATAGAAAGAAGGGTGGAAACATGGTGATTATCGACAACTTAGTTTTGTTATCAGAGTTCAAAAACCTTGTAAGCAATATTTACATTCAGATTTTTGTTTGGATTGTTATTGCTGACATTGTAACAGGAGTATGTAAAGGGCTTGCTGGAAAAGAAGCGAACAGCACAAAGGGATTAATGGGTGTAGTGAAGCACTTATTAGTGGTTGGGCTTGTTCTGGTGGCTTATCCATATCTAAAAATAATGAATTTCGAAGGTGTCGCAACAGCATTCGTTCTATCTTATATAGCTGTTTATGGTATTTCGGTCATTGAAAATTTGGGGCAGTTAGGAATTCCAGTTCCTGACTTTGTAAAAGATCGATTCAGTAAATTAAAAGATTCTACTGAACAACAAGGAGGAAACGACGATGCGGAATAAAGAAAAATTTATTTCTGACTACAACGAAGTAGTTAAACCAGAGTTACAGAATAACGAAACAGCGGTCGAAGATGCAGCGCATACGTTGAACCATTCGACTGAGCCAGTCTACACAGTGCCGATTGAATTTACGAATACAGGTAAAGACGAAAAATTTGTTTTCGAGCAAAGGGAACGAGAAAAAACAGATGATCCGAAAGAGAGTTTACTTGACTGGTTTTATATTGGAAGAGGTGATCAATAATGACTATTCGTTCAAATGGCGGCGGACACGGCGGACGACAAAGTGGAAGCGGAAGCAACTGGATGGACCCAGGAGCAGTTGGAAATGGTAGACGTGAAGCGGATGTAGTTCGTACGATTACACAAAAAATGCAAGCAATAGCATCTGTAGCTAGTACTAGTGACCAATCAGCAACTACTGTGAATCAAAATTTACAGAATCAAGTGAATGCAATGAATTCAGCCGGTAATGGGTGGGCGATCACAAATCATTTAAATGCGTTCAATGGACAAGCAACTGGTGCAGAAGTTTGGTATTGGGCAGGCAATGAAGAAGCTCGCAAGAAAGCCGCAGAAGTATCCGCAGCAATTGCCAAAGCGTTAGGCATTGTGGACAGAGGAGCGAAAGCAACGACTAGCTTATTTGTCCACAGGAACACGAATAGCGGTGTCAATGTACTATTAATCGAGTGGTGCTTTATCGATAATGCGAATGACATGCGCCGATTAGATCAGAACATGGACCAAGCAATTCATGCGGTGATGAATGTGCTTGGCTACAACACAAGCGGAAGTATTCAAGCGACACCACAGACACATGATCAAATTATTTTAGCGAGCCCACCAAAAACGAGCGGGAACTATGTAGGTAAGTTAGAAGTGTTTAACGAGCTAGTCTTAGGTACATTTCGGATTGCTGGATGGTTGGTTCCGCAAAATGGTGCAGCGTATTTAAATCAAGGATACATCTTCTGGATGGATGCCGACAATCCGGATGTAGAAATTGGACGTTGTAAATCAGCCGGCATTATCAGAGATGATGTGAATGCAACATACGGATTACCTAGTGGCCTGCGATTTGGTTTGGATGGCACACTAGATATCCGAAAATTTGCAGGTAAAAGAGTATTTCCAATGTTACGACGAACAAACGATCCCAACGGAAATACAATCAATGGACAAACAGTCGATATTCGATTTCCTGAGTATGTACTGACGATTCCTAAGCGATGAAAAAATAGCCTCTCAACTGATGAACATCATTTTAAATTAGAATTTAATTCTAATTTTTGGGATGTATATCAATTGAGGGGTGGTACATAGAAAATATAAATTATCTAAATGCTTATTCAAGCTAGAAAATCTATGTTGAGTTTAAACATATGTTCCGTATTGTTAATAATGTTAAACAATATTATAATTTTTAATATAATATTGACAAGATGAAATCGGGTGAGTACAATACGAAAAGTTACGAATTATTTAGGCCGGATTCCAAATGGAGTAACACAACCTGTTAGAGTACAGGCTGATGATGGAAAAGTTTATGTAATGAAATATTTACATGACTTTTGCAGTGCTAAAATTTTATATAATGAGTTGATCGCTTACAGGCTTGGGAAATTGCTTGAAATTCCAATGCCTGATTGTACGGTTGCTGAATTATCTGAAGCAGTCATTTCTAAAACACCGCATTTGTTAGAAACGAATGCCCTTGCTTGTACTTGCTTTCTAAGCGAATATAGAGCTGGTACTCCAAAAATTTCACCTATTTTAGCACGAAACACTATTAATGGAACAGATATTTCTAAGATTTTAGTTTTTGATCAAATAATTTTGAATAATGATAGAGCTAAAAATGATGGGAATTTGTATTATGATAAAAAAGAGAAAAAAGTTTTGGCAATTGATCATTCTCACATATTTATTAACGGAGAGATTTGGTCTGCAAACGAGCTTAGACAGTTAAAAGGAAAAAGTCCTATGGTGGTAGATAATTTACTTGGGAGAAATTATCGGGCATTTTCTTCACAGCTTACAGGTTACAACTGCTATAATAATACTAAAGATAAAATAAAAAATTTAAATAAAACAGATGTTCAATCTGTATTTCAAGATATTCCCGATGATTGGGGAATAAAACTAGAAGAAATAGAGAGTTCATTTGAGTTAATATGGGAACAAATGAAACAAATTGAAGGTATTACGATCCAGTTACAGAATGCGTACTCAAAAAGAAAAGGAGGGTAATAATTATGAATGACGCAATAAAAATAAATTATTCTATATGTAATTATATTCCCAGTATAATTCGACAAGAATCCGTAATTTTTGGTATTGTTATTCACTGCCCTTCTGAAGAGTATTCTAAATTTCATAGGACTAAGAATATTAATAGGCTTAAATCTTTTGATGACGAATTTGATAAAGATTATATGGAATTAATGAGTGAGACATTCTCTTACTACTTTGATTATCCTTCTTTGGAGTTAGAAGATTATGATGAGGAACGATTCGATAATATACATTCTGATAATTTTATTTCTAATATAACAAAATATTATGTTAATGAATTTAAATTTTCAGAAGTGAGAGAACTCGTTTCCTCTCGGGCTGCTTTATTAGAAGATATTAATGATTTAATAAGGACTTATCTGTATTACGATAGACCTAAGTCAGAGAGGATTACGACACCAGAAGTTAAACGATTATTGAGTAAAGAACTTAGAAACTTGAATTTAAAAGAGCATGTTAAAGTACCGAAGATACACGATTTGGCAGAACGAGAAGTAGTTGATTTTGAGTATAACACTACTTTAGTTAAGGTATTGAGCTTCGATTATAAAAGGAAAACTGATATAATTGATCAAATTAATAAATTTCAAATTGATATGTTAGAAAATCACGATTACTTTTATAAAAAAAACATCAAAGTTGTTATGGGGAATTCTGAATTTTATGATGAAGATTTTATGGACTCTGTTAAAAAAAAATTATGCTGTTTGGCCCCTAATATAGAAATTATTTCAATTGGGGAATATACTAATAATTTAATTTTTCAAGGATTAAATTAGAAATAAAATGTAAATTTGAGACTGTAAAAACTCAAAAATCGTTCTTGGTGTTGATTTTTACGTTATACAATTAATTGTATCAACTCGCCCATATTTCCATTCAAAACCTAACCAATGATAAGGATTTAATCATTTGCCCACTTTTCGAAGTGGGTCTTTTTTTATGTAATAAAAAGTCGGTATATAAAAATAAAAATGATCGTCTTTAATCATATTATTGCTTATAATAATATGGAGGTGATGTTGTGGATAAAATAGTTAGTCTTTTTAAAAATAATAATTTTCAATCTTTTTTATGTGGTATTTTGGGGAGTTTCATAGTTTTTATTCTATTTGGTATTGATTTTAGTCTGTCAGGGTTGCTTGCAGAATGGTTAAGTGCTGTTGGGACAATAGGTGCTGTATGGGTTTCGTTATGGATTGTTTTTGATGAAAAAAAGGTAAAAGTTGCAATAGTAGTTAAAAAATTACGTAAAGAAACAGTATCTCCAGAAGGAATTAATATGTATGGCCAATTTAGTAGTATTGAAGTATATGCGTATAATCATAGCGCAAAACCAATTGCGATTTCGTTTATGGGGATTAGACCTCAAGGTGCTGATAAAGATGATTATATTGAGGAAATTAGCCAACTTGTTGAAAATCCAAAACTTGAATTTATTCAACCTGGGATGGTAGGAAAAAAGTATTGTGAAGATATTAAGTATTTATCTGATGTAAGTAAAAGATATATAAGAGAGGATGGAACTTTACATCTTGAAGCAGTTTTTGTTGATATCAATGGTAAAGAACATTTAAAAGATATCGTAATAACTGATATTTTATAGATAGTAAAAACCTCAACCAATCATTCTTGGTTGAGGTTTTTTTTACGTTCTTCAATTAATTGTAGCAACTCGTTTTATTCCGAATCAAAGCCTAATATTAATAGCGAAAATAGTATACAACACATCGTGAATGCGCTTCAATTCGATTGATCAACATCAAGTTTTTTCTGATGAATTATCCAATCGGTTGTAAACCTCGTGAAACTTAAAAAGTATAGAATAAAAATCAAGAAAAAAATCAACTCAAATCATATAACAATATTTTACAACTTATGGTTAAATTATCTCAAATTTCATATAAAATTCTTAAATCTATCATATTATTTGAATGTATAAGAGGAGGTGCGTGCTATTGAGTATTCTAAAATCGGCAGTGAAATATAAAGTTGCAAAAAAAGCTACAGATAAAGTAATGGGTGACGGTTTGTTATCAAGTGTTGTTGCTGCAAAAGCAGTGAAGAAAAGTAATCAGCGTAGTAAGCAAAGAACAAAAAAATAAAAATACTAGAAGTCCTGTCCTTAGTTAAACAGGGGATTTTTGTTTTTTAATCGATTGTAGTAACTCGCTCAAATCCTCAATCGGCACCTAACCATTATACGAGAACAAGCGACAAAAAAAACACATGACTTGAAAAATAAATAAAATCATAGTAATCTAAAAGTGTCCTTGAAACCATTGATTAGGATATTATCATTTGCCCACTTTTCGGAGTGGGTCTTTTTTATGTTTCATAATCTAGCAAAACGCTTGTATTATCATTAGGTTAACCTTAAACTAACTGTAGGCGTGATTATGAAAAGAGAGTATCGATAGCTAAAACTTTTGGGGAAGTCTTTAGCGTGCATATCGATACTCTCTTTACTTATTATAACATACGTAATTTAGACAACAAAGGAATTATACAATTCTAACCATACGGTTTTTTTTAATTGCCTACTCTGCGAAGTAGGTCTTTTTTCTATAATAATATAGTTAGTTTTACAGAATATATAATGTCAATTTGACTATACGTATATTTTGGATTAGCTTTCTCACTCACATTTGCCAACGGAAATTGACCATTCATTTAAAGAAAAAATAGTAGATAAATGATTGGAAGTGAAAAATTAGATTTAATAGGAGTAAAAATATTGAATCTGATTTCAAGTTATTTTGTTTAATATTTATTAAGAGCATAACAACTGGAAGCGTGATTGTAAGAACAATTAGAACCAAATATATTTGATTGGCTGTAAAAAATAAAAGATTAGCAGCATATACTGATAAGATATGATAAAAGTTATAGACATGTATTGGCATCGATGGTTCCAATATTCCTACATTAAAAACTAGAAAATCAGCTAGATTGAAAAAAGAAAACAGTGTACCTAATCCGCTGATAAAAAATAAGATGATCGGTGTAGACGAAGTATTTAATCGATTAGCGTTCAATACAATAACCTCCTAATTTTTCTTTATAAAAGTTTAGAGCTAATGAATCATTTCGGATAGCAAAAAAACTAAATTTAGCGAAACTGTTTAAAACAAAAAAATTTCATAAAAAGTTCATATTTTGTAAAGAGATGAATTTGTTTACTTCTGCAAAGTGCTAAATAGAAATATTCTTAATTATTTAAACATATCTATGGATGTTTAAAAAGTAATGTGACAGTAATGTAAGCGTTTCTTATTAATGGTTTAAGCAAATAGGCATCGTTTAATTTATTCTTTTTTATACACTCTAAGTGTACCAAAAAAAAATAATAGGAGTGGTCAATATGAAGAAATTTTTATTAGCATGTTTAGGAATTTTAGCGACAGTTAGTTTTGCAGCGTGTGGTCCTAAAGTGTCAGAAAAGCCAAAGAGCCATTCGCCAAAGCAATCACAACAGATCCCTAGAAAAAAACAAAGTAGTGACACAAATGGTACTAAGAAAAAAGAAAAATCTAATAACAAGAGAAATGAACAGGAAAATAAACAGTCGAGTGATAGTAAAGAAAAGAAGAGCCAAAAAGTAAAACCCAAAAATGAAAGCAATTCTCAAAATAGAAAAAAACCAAATATTACGAACAAAGAATCAAATCATAATAATCTAGCAAATGTAAGCTAGATTAGCCTGCGATGATCTAGTAACCCAGCATTGCCAAAAAAAAAAGAACATCGATAACTGAGTATTTTTGTTATCGATGTTCTTTTAGCGAGATTAATGACTTGAACTTGCTGTTATTGTTACATAATTAGAAATTAAGTAAAGACAATCCTTTTTTGTAATATTGAGCCATTTCTTCTTCTGGGACCATATTACCACCCGTTCCCCAAATTATGTGTGTGCCAGAGTTTATCCAAGGTTTTTTCGATGCGAATGCTCGATTTATATTCACAAATGATGCAATCCCAGCAGTGGATGAAGGTTCCACATAGATGTTTTCACTATCCGCAAGCAATGTTAAATATTGATATAATCTTTCATCTTGAACAGTCGAAGTAGCATATAAAATCGGTTCTATGATTTTGCCGACTAAACGCGATGGGCGGCCGACGGCTAATCCATCAGCAGCTGTCTTACCATCGATTGCAATATCTTGCACTGAAATGTTGTCGTGTAATCCTGTATACAGGCCAAGTAACATGGATGGAGCGTGAGTAGGCTCTACAAAAAATATTTTTACAGCATCACCAAAAATGCAGGACAATCCAAAGGCAATTCCACCTGGACTACCACCTACACCACAAGGAAGATGGACATATAGAGGATGATCTTCGGAGACTTCAATATTTTTTTCTTTTAATTGAGTTTGTAGTCTTAGTGCAGCTACAGAGTATCCTAGAAATAAATCTTTTGAAGCTTCATCATCGATGAAATAACTGTTGGGTTTCTTTACTGTTTCTGCTCGCCCTAAAGCTACAGCTTTGCTAAAATTACCTTCGTACTCTTTGACAACAACACCCATTTCTCTCAACAAACGCTTTTTCCAGCTTTTTGCTTCATTAGACATGTGGACAGTCGTCTGAAACCCTAACTTTGCTCCCATGATTCCGACACTAAGTCCTAAATTCCCTGTAGAACCCACAATGATTGAATAATTAGAAAAAATATTTTTGAATTCATCATTTGCTAGAATAGCATAATTACTATCAATTGTTAGTTTTCCAGAATCCAGCGCAACTTTTTCAGCAAACGTCAAAACTTCATAGATTCCACCTCTGGCTTTAATTGAACCAGATACAGGGAGATTATTGTCACATTTAAAATATAGTTTACTGTTTGTTTCGAAGTGTTCTTTTTCTTTTATTTTATCCAACATGTTAGGAATCTCAACTAATTCTGACTCGATGATACCACCAGTAGCTTTAGTCTCAGGAAAAACTTTAGCAATGTATGGAGCAAACCTTTGTAGCCGTTTAGAAGCGTCTATCACATCATTTATGGTAAAACATGAAGTTTTTCTTTCTCCAAAATTTGGATTTATCCAGCAAACTTCTTGATATGATTGCAATGCTCTTAATAAACGATCTATTTTATTAGTCATTTTTGAACCCTCTTTCTATTTCTTAATTTGTGCATACAATGGAAGAATTACTGATTCATCCCCCATGCAACGAAGAAATAAAAGAGTGTAGGGAGAGAAAAAAGTAAATTTATTCCTAAAATCCAAATGGAAATCAATTTATTATTATTAGTGAAGATATTGAAAAATAATCCAATAATTGAAAAAATGATAAATAACGAGAGAGATGATAAATAAAGATTGTCGGAAGAAATGTGAAGGATAGATGAAGTAGCAGAAGCAAATTTTTCAAAAAATCCAAACAGAGGGATGTTCGGATCTGCAACACCCATATGAAAGATATAGATACAAGTGATGTGCAATACCGATATAGCTGTGCCAAGAGCACCGATTAGTAATAAAGAGATTGTTTTTAAAGGATTAGCAGATTTGAGTATTGGCATATAAATACCTCCTAGTTTTGATACATTTAATTATCTATAAAAAATTTTTTTCAAACCATTTTTTTGTCCGATTTATTCATTACATTTTCGTAAGTAATTAAAAGATAAAAAGGTCTGTATGATTGGAAAGCTTCATTTGAGAGTCACTAGAATTGTTATAGCTTAAGACAATTTACTTATTTCGAAGGTCTTGGTTTTTAATAGGACAGCTACTTTTCAGAGTGATTGCTTTTAAAAAATAGATACAACTACTGAAAACCAAAACTGTTGAATAATAAATAAAATGATAGTAATGTTATTTTATCACCCTAACAACATTTTTTACATCCTGCTCATTGGAGCGGGGTACATAAACGAACATATTTAAAATGATAGTAAAGTTTAAGTATCCACATTCAGAACATTCTTTATCCTAAGTTAGCCTGCTCTTTTCGAGTGGGTGTTTTTTTAATCGAACAGGCAGCTACTCATGCCAAATCAACCTGCCCAGGATTTATAAACAAACGTTTCTTAAAATCATACCTTCGATGCTGCAATCTTGTATTAGGAACATCTGTGACAATATCGAATAAAAAATATACTTTCATATTATTTTTCGTCTTAGAAGCAGGTAGCATAAAATAGTTTTTATTTGATTCGTATAAGTGGATTAACAGCTTATTTTCTACAAGTTTGAAATCAATTTCGGAATTCCAGTATTTATATAGTTCTTTTTCGAATTTTTTCTTTGGATCATGAAAGAACCAGAGCATTACATTTTTATGGATTATCATTTCTCTCCCCCTTGTTCGAATTATACAAACTTACGTTCGTTTTGTGAAGCATAAATAACAAGGGTAATTAGATTATCATGGGCAGAGATGTGGGCATACTCTGTATAAAGTTAGATAAACCCTATAAATATCATGTTTACTAATTGCGCTATATCAATATTATCAATTATAAAATAATCATTTTATCTAACTCGTAACGCGTAGGTCGTAGGTTCGATCCCTATAGCTGGCATACTAGATAAACGCCGTCATATCAAGGTTTACACCGAGATGTTGACGGCGTTTTTTTTGCTTTTTTTCGGTTTGTGGTCAGAGATAAGTTAAATGAAGTGAATCAAATAATCTTCAATTAGTGTTTGATTTCTAAGAATAAGCTCGTAATTTATATACCATTGTTTCAATCCATTGTAGCTAGTTTGAATACATTTGATTAGGATTTATAAAAATACTTTGAATAGATAGAACCATGAATAACCCAATAAATTATTAGATTTTTGCTACTATTTCTAGCTTCATTCGATCGGGATTTTCAAAAAAAGAATGCGTAGTGATTGGATCCACTGGAATAAGGATTATAATTATGTTACTCCTATTTTAAGCAATTTATTCCTTAACGAATCAACCTTAGATTCACTTGGAATAGAGAAGGAGAGGAGATTATTTCAAGTTACTGGCGTTAATTTCTATATGGTATATGATAAAATCCCCCCTTTGTAGTTTTTATTGTATTTAATAATAGGGAAGAAAGTGCCAAAAAATGAGTTGAAATATTTTCTGACTTATACATAGATGTTCATACAATAAGGTCAGTTCCTGTTTTTTTATATAGATTTGCTTGGATACTAAAACATAAGGAAGTATCTATTTACTGGAATTGTTACACTAAAAAAACACTGTTATATCAGTAATTATGTTAATTTGTTGACGGTGTTTTTGCAATTTAAATAAAATTATAAATGAACGATAATATATTGAAAGTAGTTTTTTTAAGTGATAAAATTTAGGTAATCATAAAGAAGAGCTGCTGTGCGGCTAACCGAAAGAGTCTGTCATTTATTTGATAGACTCTTTTGTGATATAAAAGAAGGTGAATTCCATGAAGTCATTCAAAACATTAGATGAACAACTAGAGATTTTGAAATCGAGGGGACTTTTGTTTTCAGATGAAGATTCTGCAAAAAAGCAATTATCTTTTTATGGGTACTATGAAATAATAAATGGCTATAAAGATTTTTTGTTAGAGAAGCCTGTACTAAAAACTGAAGAAGAAAAATTTATCAAAAATAGTACATTTGATCATATTTACTCACTATTTGTAATGGACAAGACATTGATTTCAGCTGTAATTGATGCTACTTGTGACATAGAGATGTTTATGAGAGCTGTAACAGCATATGTAATTAGTAAGAATATTAGTGAGGATGATAAAATCTATTTAAGTCGTAGACATTATGCATCTGGAAAGAAAAATAAAAATGGAAAAGGAGCTAAAATCGATCAGTTAATTACCAAATTCCACAAGATAATCAATGATGATATTGAACCAATGAAACATTATCGGGAGTCTCATCAGAATGTTCCACCATGGATTATGTTAAAAGGGAGTTCTTTTGGTAATTTAGTGAATTTCTACAAATTACAAAAGCCTAAAAATAAAGCTGAGATTGTATCTATGATGCTAGGAATACCTAAAGAAATGGTAACAAACGAAGAAGTTAGTATGTTTACTGATATGATATTCTTGTGTCATAGTTATAGAAATCGTGCTGCCCATGGAGGTCGTATGTATAACTATCGTTCGATAAAATCTTCAATCAGATTCAATAGAAATTTTCATTTAAGAGCGAACGTTACGGAGGCAGATTATAGAAATGGAAAAGGACAGTCTTGTTTGGGAACGCTATACCAATCACTAACTTGGTTTGATAATCAGGTAGCTATGAACCAGCTAAGGGCAGGAATCTACGTAGCTCTGAACAACCATCTAAAAATTTATCCAGAAGACTATGACTTGATTATTTCAGAAACAAATTTAGATCCAAATATATTTATAGAAAAAATTTGATTAGTTTACTACATATACAACAGAATAGAAACAAAAAATGGATAGCGATTACGTAATTTGATATAACCATTATTCTCTAAATAATTAAGACTCATAGTCGTAATAAAAAGCTACTAGTTTTCTTTGGTTGATGTGGTCATAGTTTGAGATCTTTGCCATATAATAGTACACGATCACATAAGTATTGATTATTATTTTTATGGGATGTTATTATATTTTTCCAAGAAAATCCCTACTAAAATAAGAAAACGCTACCAAAAACGCCCTCACACTGTTAAACTTTAACTAAATGATTGATTGAAAGGAAGTGTGACAGCAATGGATTTAGTGATTGCAAAAGATTATGAAACACTTAGTGAAGTAACAGCAGGGATCGTCTTAGAGAAGATGTTGAAGCATAGAAGAGTGAACTTGTCTTTGACAACAGGAAATTCGCCTAAGATGGCTTATGAGATTTTGGTTGATAAGCTTAGTAAATTACAGATGGATACATCTATGATCCATTATTATAATTTTGATGAAGTGGCGCTGAAGGATAAGCAGTATGGTTTGACTATGTCAGGACTAAAAAAAGCTCTTTATGAGCCTATCGGAGTCGCTCCTGAGAATATTCACGAACTGACTATTGAGAATTATCAGGAGATTGACAAAAAAATTGCTCAAGTAGGTGGCTTGGATTTAGTTTTGATGGGGCTTGGTGAGGATGGTCATTTTTGCGGGAATATGCCAGGATACACGGATTTTAGCAAGGAAACATACAGTATTCCAGTCATTCCTGGAGATCAGATGTACGAATCGTTGCAAGAACATCTGGGAGAAGAACCTGGGGATTACTTCGTGACATTTGGACCAAAGACGGTCATGGCAGCGAAACATCTAGTGTTGATCGTTAATGGGGAACATAAAGCAGAAATCATTAAACAAGTCATTGAAGGACCGGTAACAGAGAAAATCCCTGCATCCATTTTGATGACTCATCCAAATATCACAGTGATTTTAGATGAAGCTGCAGCAAAATCATTAAAATAATAGACAAGAATCCACGAAAATCATGTTTAGATTTCGTGGATTTTTTATTTCTAGAACGTTTATTTTGAACACTCGTTTTTTATTGGTTTCTTGGGTACAATAATAAGAAAACAGAACCTATAGTGAATAGGCGAGCTACTGCCGGAATGGGAGAAAACGATGAACCAATTTTATAAGAGGATCCAATATAAATTTTCTGAATTGAATCAAGTGGAAAAAAATATCTTAGATTATTGTTTACATCAATCAAAAAAAGTTTCCTCAATGACAGCCGAAGAATTAGCGACCGAGACATTTACGAGTCAATCGACTATTACGCGGATGGCAAAAAAACTTGGCTTCAAAGGCTTTCAAGAATTTAAATTCGCACTAAAAAGTTATCGATCTTTAGAAGAAACGAGTGATCCAACTGATTCATCAAATGAATTTAAACCGTTGATCAATGAGATTCTTCGCCAGTTTACGGAGACTTTAGATAAAATCGAGCCAAAACAAATCGATCAGGCAATCAACATGATTAGACAAGCACGACGCATTGAACTGTTTGCCTTGGGACAAAGCATACCTGTCGCTGTTTCGCTTAATCGAAAATTGCATTTTCTTGGTAAAAATGTGGGGCATTCAACCGATTGGGACGAGTTGCGGGCAGTGAGTAAACAGCTAGGAAAAGAAGATCTTGCGATTTTTATTAGTCATAGTGGTGAAACATTAGGAATGCTCGATTATGCCAAACGATTAAAGGAGCGAAAGGTTCCGTTACTTTCCTTTATTGGTCAACCCACAAGTTCATTAGAAGAATTATCGACGGTTGCGTTTATTGCGGAAATGTTGACGATCTATCATCAAAATATTGATTTAAGTCCAAGAGTTTCATTGGACATTTTATTAGATATTTTGATGATCCACTATGCGAAACAAGTGGCCTCGCAGAATGAAGATTCTAATTTATGAATGCTCATTCTACATGGAGAGGAACTATTGCAACCGCCTTTGTCATCGCTTACATTTTAAGGGTAAGAAATAGAGTAAGGGGGTCAAAGGAATGCAAAAAGGAAAGAAAGCAAGTTGGATGGAGATTTTTCAAGGGTTAGGAAAAACGTTTATGTTGCCCGTCGCACTGTTAGCCTTCATGGGATTGTTCCTCGGAATCGGGAGTGCTTTTTCCGCTGAATCAGCAATCACTGCTTTTCCATTTTTAGGTGCTGGTTGGTTACAGGTGATCTTTCGGTTTATGTCCACGATCGGCGGGTTTGCGTTTAGCTATTTACCTGTGATGTTTGCGATGGCGATACCATTAGGCTTAGCACGTAAAGAAAAAGGTGTGGCTGCTTTTTCAGGTTTTGTCGGGTATGTAGTGATGCAATTATCGATCAATTTTTATTTGCAAGAAACGAATCAATTGGCAGCGAGTGAACAATTACGTGAAGCAGGTCAAGAAATGGTTTTTGGCATCCAAACTTTATCCATGGGTGTATTGGGTGGGATCATTGTCGGGCTGATCGTTTATCAGCTGCATACGCGATTCTACCAATTTCAATTACCAGATAGTTTTGCCTTTTTCTCAGGAACACGTTTCGTGCCTATCATTACCTCAGTAACTTTAGCAATCGTTGGTGTGTTGATTCCAATGGTTTGGCCAATTTTTGCCATGTTGATCACTGGGATCGGAAATTTGATCCAACGTTCTGGGGCTTTTGGACCATTCTTATTCGGTTCAGGAGAACGGCTATTGTTGCCATTTGGCTTACATCATATTTTAGTATCGATGATCCGATTTACAGAAGCTGGCGGAAGTCAGGTCATTAACGGACAAGAAGTCTTTGGCGCGCTAAATATTTTTTATAATGAATTGCAACAAGGACTAGCGATCTCGCCTAGTGCCACTGCTTTTCTTTCACAAGGGAAAATGCCAACATTTATGTTTGGGCTGCCTGCCGCGGCTCTTGCGATGTATCAAACGGCAAGGCCAGAGAATCGTTCGAAAATCAAAGGCTTGCTGATTTCAGGTGTGATCGCTACCTTTGTAACAGGGATCACCGAACCGATCGAATTCTTATTTCTATTTATTAGTCCGCTTCTATGGGGCTTCCACGTATTGATGACTGGTGCCGGGTTTATGGTCATGAGTCTATTAGGGGTAACGATTGGTAATACCGATGGTGGCATCTTAGACTTTATTATTTTCGGAGTTATGCAGGGCTCTTATACCAAATGGTGGCTGGTTTTACTTGTGGGGGCTTGTTGGTTTGGGATTTATTATTTTACGTTCAAAACAGTGATTTTACGCAAAAACTTGAAAACACCAGGACGTGAAGAAGCGACTGCTGAGACAGAATATACGGAGGAAGAAGTCTCCTACAAAGGAAAAGGCATAGTTGATGCGCATGGGGTCTTGGCTGCTTTAGGCGGTGCTGAGAATATTACTTCTTTAGATAATTGTATTACGCGTCTACGGTTAGTGGTGAATGACGGATCGATCGTTGACGATGACCGACTGAAAAAATTAGGCGCATTAGGTGTGGTCCACTTGGATGATACGAATGTGCAAGTCATTATAGGAACAAAAGTGACGACCGTAAGAAATCAATTGGATGACATCTTGTCGTTCTAAGGTCAGGAGAGTGTAGAAGATGTCATTCAATGAACAGATCGATCGGAAAGGGACGTATTGTACGCAGTGGGATTATATTGAAGACCGCTTCGGTAAAAATGATCTCTTGCCGTTTACGATTTCTGATACCGATTTTAAAGTACCAACAGGCGTTGAAGTTGCGCTCCAAGAAAGGTTACGACATCCAATTTTTGGTTATACTCGTTGGAATCACTCAGATTTCAAAGCAGCGGTTGCTCACTGGTACAAAGAGCATTTTGGACACCAGATCGACGAAGACTGGTTGGTGTATAGTCCTTCCGTTATCTATAGTATCAAACAACTGATCTGCTTATTAAGTGAACCTGGCGAAGGCGTCATTATACAGACACCGGCTTATGATGCCTTTTATAAACTGATTGCTGGAAATGATCGTAAACTAGTAATGAATGAATTGATCTATCAAAACGGCACTTACCAATTGGATTTTGAAAATTTGTCCCAGTTACTTGAGCGACCTGAGAATAAAATTTTGTTATTGTGTAGTCCCCATAATCCAACAGGTAGAGTGTGGACAAAAAAGGAATTAGTGAACATCATCGAGCTTGCCAAAAAAAACGAGGTATTCATTATTTCGGATGAGATCCACATGGACATTCTAAGAAAAGGACAACAGCATCGACCATTGACAGAATTCATCCAAAAAAATGTCGCAGTCGTCACATCAGGAAGTAAAACCTTTAATTTTCCTGGGTTGATTTTTTCTTACGGATTGATCCCAGATCCATCTTTACGTCAACGATTTTTGCATCAGATGAAAGAAGCTGATGGACTCAGCTCAACGAGTATTTTTGGATTAGTTGCGACGATTTCAGCATATGAAAAGGAAGGCAGTTGGGTCACTGAACTCAATCAGTACATTGATGACAATATTGCTTTTGTCACTACGTACCTCAAACAACATCATCCAGAAATCATCGTGACAAAAAGCGAAGCCACCTACTTGATGTGGCTCGATTGTTCGCAAGTACCATTCAATATGGAACAGCTTCAACAACGCATGATCGAACGTGGAAAGGTAGCAATCATGTCTGGTGAAGTGTATGGAGAAACCAGTCATAATTTTTTACGATTGAATGTGGGATGTCCACGGAAGAAATTGGAAGAAGGATTGCGGCGATTGACAGAAAGTTTAGGATAAAGGGTGAACTGCAATCGATAGGGAGTTACAAGTCAAAATCACTTTCTTTATAAATATGAGATAAAAGGCAAAAATAGGAACATATATTTTTGCCTTTTGTCATGCATGATTCTAAATTCTTGTTTCATATCACATGTACATAAAAGTAGATAACTTGAGCAGAAATGAACAGAAAGTATGTAAATATTAAATAACTAATATTACATATTTATATTTATGTAAATGTACATAATAAGAAGATGGCACCCATTTTTATGCTCTATTATTTTGGTGAAGAGAGTTTCTGAAATCAAGGATAAAAAATTGGCAGTGAATTAATTGAAGGGTAGTAGTCAAAGGGGCTAGTAAAAATTTAGCACACGTTCTAACTTTTAAAGCATGAATTGATAAAGCAATTAGAGTAGTTTTAAAAATATTGCTGTACGTACAACTGATTTTTCAAAGTTGGATTATAGCAATTAACTATTTGAATAGGTTATGAATAATTCAACTGCTTTACTGTTTGAAACGAAAGGAGAATAATCAAATAGAATGAAGAAGCGAATAATATCCACTTTACTATTTCTATTACTAATGGTCGGTTGCAGTAGTGAAACAAATACAAAACAATCTGAAATGAGTGACAACATTCCAGAAACAAAAGAAAGCACTCAATCACAGGAAATAGCTGATTCAGAAGATCTAACATTCGAGGAATACAAAAAAGCTTTTCCTGGCCCTGGACAAGTCGATGAAGCATATCAGAAATTAAAAATAAAAAGTGATATCTCCCATGATCAGTTACAAGATCTCTTGATCAAGTATTCCTGGAAACTGGAGGGTGGAGGTATCTTGATCTTCAATGAATCTGGCGAAGTAAAGCGAATCAATCTGTCTGGGCTGCTAGAGTATGCTAGAATATATTCAGTTAATCAAGATAACTTCTATTTAGAACCAGATCCAACAAGTGTGAACTATGCAAATGTGATCAAAGATCATAAGTACAGGATCGAAGCAGATAAATTGTTTTTATTCAGTGAGGAAGACAAAGAATATCAAGTGACTATGTATCCTATGAAAAAAATAATCGCATAAATAAGTATTTTTGTACTAAAACTATTTACAAGTCAATGAATAAGCGATTTAAAGTATTTGTTTCTTTATATTAATAGATTAGACGTATATAAATACGCCAAAATTTAAAGAGGAGAGTAAAAAAAGCTACCCTCTAATTTTAAAGGATAGCTTTCTTCATTAATTATTTGTCTGTTTGTTCACCAATTTGGTGGGCTTTTTGTTTTTCAGTTTCCCGTACGATATAAACCGGACGTTTTTTTGTTTCAAGGAAGATTTTCCCGATGTATTTCCCGATGATACCAAGGCAAAGTAGTTGGATCCCGCCGATGAATAAAACGATCGATACGAGTGAAGGCCAACCGGATGTTGGATCGCCAAATAATAATGCTCGTAGAATAATAAAGAAGATAGCGATTCCTGAACCGATACATGACAATGCGCCAACAAATGAGGCAATCGTCAATGGAGTGTCAGAAAAATTGACGATGCCGTCGATTGAATAATTGAATAATTTCCAAAAAGACCAAGAAGTTTCGCCGGCTACTCGTTCACGATTTTCAAATGATAGATATTCCGTTTTAAAGCCTACCCAACTGAATAGTCCTTTTGAAAAGCGATTGTATTCAGCTAATTCTAAGACGGCATCCACCATTTGGCGAGTCATCATGCGGTAATCTCTTGCCCCATCGACCATCTCTGTGTCACTGATGCGATTGATCAGTTGGTAAAATTTTTTCGCAAAGAAACTACGGATTGCTGGTTCACCTTCTCGAGTGGAACGGCGTGTACCGATACAATCGATATCGGAGTGGATGACTTTATCGATCATTACTGGTAACAATTCCGGAGGATCTTGTAAATCGACGTCCATGACAGTGACTAGATCTCCTGTGGAAGCTTGAAGTCCGGCATATAGTGCGGCTTCTTTTCCAAAGTTTCGTGAAAAAGCGACAAAACGAACGGATTCATGTGCGTTTGCTAATTCTTTAATGGCTGCCAATGTACCGTCGCTTGACCCATCATCGATGAACAAGTACTCGAATTCATAGTCGCCACGAAATTTTTCGACTTCATCAAAAAAAAGTGGGACAGTTTTTTCTTCATTAAAACAAGGGATGACAATTGATATTTTCATATTTTCGTTCCTTTCAAGCATGTTTTTCTCATATATCTTATATAAACAAAAGTATGCTTAAATAACAAAGATAATAGATGTTATAAGTGCCTTATTCAGTGTACCATCTCTGTGGCATTAAATAAACTTTTAGGTTGCTTTTTTTTTACGAATCATAGATGATTAGGGAAATAACCGATGAGGAGGAACGCCCAACTTATGAGGATGGGCGGACAGAGATGAGAATCGAAACTATGATCGGCCCTTTGTGGCTGGATGCAGATCAAAAAGGGTTAACTGCTGTCTCTTTTGAATGGATTCCCGAAAATGAAGAAGCAGATGCTGAAATCCTATCTTTAGCAAAACAACAGCTTGAAGAATATTTTTCAGGTGAAAGACAAGTGTTCACTGTACCTTTATCTTTCAAGAGAGGGACAGCTTTTCAACAAAAGGTTTGGCGAGTCCTCACAACGATTCCTTATGGACAAAGTCGAACGTATAAACAAGTAGCAGAAGCCATCGGCCAACCAAAAGCGGCTCGTGCCATTGGGCAAGCCAATCGTTTAAATCCTCTTCCAGTCGTCATTCCTTGTCACCGAGTGATCGGACAAAATGGTCAATTGACTGGGTATATGGGAAAAGCTGAGAACGGGTTAGTGATCAAACGGCAACTATTAGTACTGGAAAATGTATTACTTCATTGATTGTGACGGAAACGTATAACTAAAAAACATCAACACGCTGAACTTATTTTACTTCAGCGTGTTGATGTTTTTTCGTCTTATAGTTTGATCAACCAAATAAAGAATAACGCCATGATCGTTTGCAAGAGTCCAACAGTTAAGCCATACGTCAAGAAACGCGTGCCTTCTTTCATGAATTTTGAGAAATCCAAACGCAAACCAATGGCTGCTAATGCAGTGACTTCGAACCATCCGCTAATAAAACTAGCGCTTTGATCGATCGCATGGGGAATGGTGAAAAAGCTGTTGATCAAGCAAACGATCAAGAAGCCTAAGACATACCATGGTAGTGGTAGTTTTCGTCTGTTGTTTTTCGGCGTATACGCAGAAGGGGCAACTGGTTGTTTTTTTGTCATAAATTTTTCAAAGAGATAGACCACGACAACGAGCATCATGATCCGCATGATCTTAAACAGCATCGCAAATTGCACGACTGAAGCATCCAATAAACTTGCACCAGCAACAACTTGTCCGACCGATTGCAAAGTTCCACCAAGAAGGGCACTTTTTTCAATCAAATTACCACCGAATAATTGTAGGCCTAAGAAAGGAAGTGTTAACATCATCACTGTTCCGAGCAGATTGACTAATGTGATGACTTGACCTTTTTCTTCATCATCGGCATGGATTACGGGAGCAATCGAGGCAATGGCTGAAGAACCACAAATGGCGTTTCCGCCAGCCATCATCAAGGAGAAGGTGTCACTAAACAATAATTTCTTACCGATAAAATAAGCACCGATAATCGTAACGGTCATTTGTAGAAGTACAAAAGTAACACCTTTGATACCAATTTGTGCGATGGTTTGGATCGTGACAGTCGCACCAAGTAAGAAAACGGAACATTCCAATAGTTTACTTTCCGCAAATTTTGTCCCAACCGCAAGTTTAGGTTGCTTGAAAAGTGTGTTTCCTAAAATGATACCAAGTAAAATCGCAACTGTCCCGGCACCGAGATGAGGGACGAAGGGCGCTAGTAGCCGACTGATGACGGCGACAGAAAAGGCGAGTAGGAGGCCAGGTAGAATTTTCCGGGCACCAAATTTTTTCAACGTTTTTATATAAGTTAATAAAGCATTCATCTGATTGTTTCCTTTCATGTAAGAAGAAGTCTGTCTAAAATATAGTATCATTTAATCCTTTCTTAGTGAATGTAAAAAAACTTCTGCCTTTTTACCGAACGAAAAAGACAGAAGGGGAGGTTTATTCTATCAATCCCTTTGAAAGGTGATGTTTATGTTGACTATGTTCTTTTATTAAATAGATGGTATAGTGTCCTAAAACGTAAACGATCATACCGCAAGCAATCAAGCATTCGATGACTTTCAATCCGTCCAAGATCCCTGTCGCAAAGCCTAATTGATGGAAATAAGCTGTCGCAGTAAATATTGCTGTTGCAGAGATCACCAGTGGAAAAGTAAATGCTGCGTAACTTGGATAAAAATCGAGTAATAATAAACGTGGCAGCATAGCTAAAACGATAAAGTAAAGAACTTGAGAAACAAGGAACAGTGTGACCACTAAGGCAAGATTTGGATCTGCAAAGTTTTTTAAGTAACCAGTGAGGCACAATGAACCGGGTGCTGCGAGAATCGCAATCAATGGCAAGGTTGGCTGTGCCATTTTTTTAATAAAGAAAATCCGGTGGATGATCACTGGTAACAAGATGACATAACAAGCTAAAGAAAGCCAAAAGAAAATCTTACCAATCATAGGAGAAAAGTTTCCTGCGGTTACTGTGATGACACCAAAACCAACATACACGATAAACCAGCTTGGATAAATAGCTTCCAATGACAAATCAGCTTTTACCACATGATGATAATTAAAGTAAAGAACCAAAACGATTTGGAAAATCACTGCGGCTAACCAAATCAACTTCACAATAGGCGCAATTGATTTGAAAGAAATAAAATAGGTGCAGATGACCATCAAAGACATCGTAAAGGTTGGCGAAACAGAAGCGACGATTGGGTCATATAAATGTTGCCTTGTGTGTTCAAACAAAAGGATCAGTTTGCCGATGATCAACAGCATCAATAGCATACCGATCGCGCCAACGAAATTCCCTACATGCGTCAGATGATAGTCTTTTAAAAGATTCCCTAAAGAAGTTAATCCAAGGATCAACCCACAGATCGGGATCGGAACAATCTTCAAGAAATGCTTCATACATTACTCTCCTTTTCGCTAAAAAATAAAAGACAAGCTCGTTGCAACGATAAGTAGCCAACGATGAAAACTGCTTGTTACGAAGAATAGTAAAGTTTTTCAATGGGAAAAAACAAATCGCATGGATACTTCTCCTTATCGTTGCAGTAAGCTGTCTGGAAGGTTGTGCGGTGTGTGTAACTGAAGGTCTCACAACCGTTTCCTTACACTGTTCATTATAGAGTCTTTTTGATATATTTAAATCAAATAGTTATTATAGTTACTATAAAAAAAGATAATGGAAGTGGTTAGATGTTTAAATTATTAACAACTTTTCGTGTCGTCTATGAAACAAGAAATTTTTCTCGAACCGCTGAATTGCTCTATTTGTCTCAACCTGCTGTGTCAAATCAGATCAAACAATTGGAACGAGATTTAGGGGTGGAGCTTTTCCAACGCAATGGGCGACAGGAAATGAAGCCGACAAAGCAAGCTGATTTACTGTATGAACGGACACTGGTCTTATTAGAAGAATGGGAGAAGACGCAGCAACAATTAGCGGATGAAAAAAATGAGGAGGAAATGTGCCGAATCGTTGCTTCCCATACGTTTGCTGTTTATGTATTGCCTCAATTGATGAAAGAATTGCTCGTGCGTTTTCCAAAAATCAACTTTTCGATTGCTTTTGCAAATTCTCATGAAAGTTTGGATCAAGTGGCAAAACATGAAGCTGATTTTGGTTTTATCGAAAAACCTTTAGAAACAACAGGCGTCCAACGATTTTCCTTGCTTGAAGATGAATTAGTCGTCGCAGGTGATCCTAAGAGCGAACTGTGGTTAGTTAGAGAAACGTCTTCAGGCGTGTTTCATTACACCCAACGTTATTTTGAAGAAAAGAATATCCAAGGAAAGAAAATGCTCGTAAAAAGCAATGAAGTGATTGTGGCAATGTTGAAAGAAGGCATTGGTCGTTCTTTGTTATCTAAACGAGCAGTGCCAGCAGGAGTACACGTTGAACCGTTAGCTGAATCTCGGCAGTTTTATTTGATCCAGCGGACCCATCTGACTTCGGAACGCCTATTAGAAGTAGGGAATGAGATCCTGAACTTTTATGAAAAGGAAAAGATAATCCAAAAATAAAGAGAACTTAGTCCTTCATTTTTGTGCTTCTCTCGCTTTTATCTTAAGAAAGAATAAAGAGAAATGAATAAGTTTAATTTTTCGCAAATCTCATTTGCTTTGGCTTTCATTTATAGAAGGAGACAGCTATAATATAGGGCAGTATGGTTTTTAGGAAAAGGGATGAAAAATGGAAAAAAAAATAAAAACTTCAAATGATAACCGTATCGATTACGGAGTCATTCTACCGGTATTTTTATTATGTTTGATTGGGATTTTATCCTTATATGTTGCATTGACACACGATCCAAACGGGCCTTCAGTGGCTAGAGGTGTGGGCATGCAAATCATTTGGTACATCGTTGGCGCAATCGCGATTGCCGTCGTCATGCGGATCAACTCGAAATGGATCTGGAAATTAACGCCTTATCTGTATGGGGCAGGGTTACTGGTCATGGGTTTGCTTTTGAAGTTTTACGATCAGAACTTAGCAGCAAGTACCGGTTCAAAAAACTGGTTCCGCTTCGGTAATGTCACTTTCCAACCAGCCGAGCTGATGAAAATCGCCTATATTTTGATGTTGGCATTGATCGTAACGAAGCACAACACGCAAGTCAAAGTTCGGACACTCAAATCTGATTTTTGGCTGATTGCGAAACTGATGATCATTTCGATCCCTGTGATCACCTTAGTCATGGCACAACGAGACTTCGGAACGATGCTTGTCTTTCTAGCAATTTTTGGTGGCGTCTTTTTGATGTCTGGGATTTCTTGGAAAATCATCGGACCGGTTTTTGCTTTTGCATTTATTGTCGGTGCTGGCACGATTTTTCTTGTAACGACAGAATCAGGAAGAGAGTTTCTTTATACTGTAGGGTTTAAGTCTTACCAATTTGCTCGGATCGATTCATGGCTTGATCCATTTCATGATACGTCAGGCTTTAGTTTCCAACCGGCCCAAGGGATTTTAGCGATTGGAACAGGTGGGATGTTCGGAAAAGGCTTCAACGTCAGCAACATCTATGTGCCAGTCAGAGAATCAGATATGATTTTTACTGTCATCGGTGAGAATTTTGGGTTTATCGGTGGCGCGTTTGTCATTTTCTTGTATTTTATTTTGATTTATCGTATGATACGTGTCTGTTTCGATACCAATAACGAGTTTTATGCGTATATCGCAAGTGGTTTGATCATGATGCTCTTATTCCATGTTTTTGAAAATATTGGCGCAAATATTGGTTTACTACCATTAACAGGGATTCCATTACCATTTATCAGTCAAGGTGGTTCATCGATCTTAGGAAATATGATCGGGATCGGATTGATTTTATCCATGCGTTATCAAAACGAAGCACCGGTAAAAAAATCTAGGAGGTAACGCAAGTTGTTTACTTTTTATGAGTACCCAAAGTGTTCGACTTGTCGAAAAGCTAAGGCTTGGCTCGACAATCATCAAGTGGCGTATCAAGCGATCGATATGGTCAAAGATACCCCGACAGCAGAAACGATCGAATCATGGTTGAAGCATTCAGATGTGGCGCTTCGCCGTGTCTTTAATACAAGCGGGATGAAGTATCGTGAACTTGGTCTAAAAGATCAAATCGACGAACTATCGATCGCAGAAGCAAGTCAGTTGTTAGCGACAGATGGCATGTTGATCAAACGACCATTGATCGTCAAAGACAATCAATTAGTCACAATCGGTTTTAACGAAAAAATATATGAAGGAGCATTTAATTAAAATGGCTGGGAAACACTTAAAGAAGAAAGATAACCTTTGGATTTTATTTAATGGAAAAGAATACTGCGTAGGTTTGACAAAAGAAGCGCAAGAAGATCTAGGCGAGATCACATTTGCTAACTTACCGAAAATCGGCAAATCCTATCAAGCAGGCGATGCACTAGTTGAAGTAGAAGCAGAAAAAGCAGTGACTGAATTTGCAAGCCCATTGTCAGGAACAGTTTCATCTGTCAATGAAAAAATCAGCGAGAATATCGCAGTTTTAAATGATGAAGATGAAATGACTGCTTGGTTATTGAGTTTTAAAGATGTCGATGCAGCAGAATTCGACGCATTATAAGAACGAAAGTGTTCAAATAAACGTTTGACACCGATTCTTGTAACTGCTATAATCATAAACAATCATAACGAAAGCTTTGATAAGAAGAGTACATGTCACAGATGTTTCAAGAGAGCCCGGTTTGCTGTGAAAGGGTAACGGAAATGAGATGGAAGATGGTCTTAGAGCAGAGTGAGTGAGCGCAAGCAAACTGACTACGGGAGTGCCCGTTATAGCACAGCAGTATGCGACTAGAGTCAAGTACTGATCGAGGTTGTTATTGTGAAATAGCAGCGAATCAAGGTGGTCACACGGAAGTCTAAACTTTCGTCCTTTTGCTAAGCGCAAAGGACGGAAGTTTTTTTGTTGCCTAAGAGAAAATCAGAAAAGAAAGATGTGAACGATATGTCATTGATCCAATTGACGAATGTCAAGAAAACATTTGGCGGAAAACATGGTACGATCCACGCTATCAACGACGTTTCACTACAAGTGGAACAAGGTGACATTTACGGTATCGTCGGTTATTCCGGTGCGGGTAAGAGTACTTTAGTCCGTTTGTTGAATGGCTTGGAATTACCTACAGATGGTCAAGTAATTGTCAACGACCAGGACATTACCAAATTAAAAAATAAAGAATTACGAGTTTTTCGTAAAAAAATCGGCATGATTTTTCAACATTTCAACTTGTTGTGGTCACGTACCGTATTAGAAAATATCCAGTTACCGCTAGAATTAGCTGGTGTACCGAAACAACAACGGAAAGAAAGAGCAGAAGAATTGCTCCGTTTAGTCGGTTTAGAAGGACGAGGCCAAGCTTATCCTGCACAATTATCCGGTGGACAAAAACAAAGAGTCGGGATTGCACGTGCGTTAGCAAATGACCCGGAAATCTTACTTTGTGATGAAGCCACTAGTGCGTTAGACCCGCAAACAACAGAAGAAGTTTTAGATCTATTGTTGGCAATCAACAAAAAATTGAATTTAACGATCGTGTTGATCACGCATGAAATGAATGTTATCCGTAAAATCTGTAACAAGGTAGCAGTAATGGAACGTGGGCAAGTCGTTGAAGAAGGCGATGCGCTATCCGTCTTTCGTCATCCACAACAAGAAGTGACGAAACGCTTCGTCCAACAAGACATCGAACCAGAAGCTGAATCTACGGAATTATTGGCAGAGTTGATCAAAGAAAATCCTGATGGACGTTTAGTGACATTGACTTTCAATGAAACGAATGCCAACGAACCAGTGATTTCTCAAGCGATCCGTCGCTACAATGTCGATATCAACGTCGTTTATGGGAAAATCAAACAAACGAAAGAAGGCTCGTTTGGTTCACTGACTACCTTGATGATCGGAGAGGAAAAAGAATTGGACCAAGCAGAAACTTTCATTAAAGAACAAGGCGTCGGAGTGGAGGTGATCCATCATGGATAAAAGCTTCACAGAAACGTACCTTGATTTCAGCCAAATCAACATGGAAACGATGCAACAAGCCATCATGGACACGTTATACATGACGTTGATCTCCATGTTTTTAGTAACACTTATCGGGTTGATCCTCGGCTTGATCCTTTATTCGATCGGTCGTAAAAACAAACCTTATGCACGGATCATTTACGGAATCGTTTCGATCATCAGTAATATTTTCCGTTCGACACCATTCATGATCTTGATGGTCTTGATCATTCCCTTTACGAAAGCCATCGTGGGAACGATGCTAGGCGCACAAGCAGCGATTCCAGCGTTAGTCTTATCCGCTGCACCTTTTTATGCTCGGCTTGTAGAAATTGCCTTTCGAGAAGTCAGTCCTGGCGTGTTAGAAGCTGCGGATGCGATGGGCGCGAGCTATTGGGAAATCATTTGGAAAGTCTTGATCCCTGAAAGTGTGCCAGCTTTGATCTCAGGCTTGACTGTTACCACGATCTCAATGATCGGTTTTACTGCTATGGCAGGAGCAATCGGTGCCGGCGGTCTAGGTGGCTTGGCTTGGCAAGAAGGTTACCAACGTGGTAATTTAACAGTGACTTTTGTCGCTACTTTGATTATTTTAGTCATCGTATTTATTGTTCAAGGAATCGGGGATTTCTTAACGAAGAAAACAGATAAAAGATAGTAGGAAATAGGAGGATATAGGATATGAAAAAGAAAATTTTGGGATTTGCAGCAACACTTTTACTGACAGTCGGATTAGCCGCATGTGGAAACGGCGGAAGCAGTAGTGATTCATCAAACGCATCAGACGATACAACCTTGAAAATCGGCGCATCACCAACGCCACATGCGGAAATCTTAGAGCATGTGAAGCCGATCTTGAAAGACGAAGGCATTGATTTAGAGATCGTCAAATTTGACGACTATGTCTTGCCAAACCAAGCATTATCAGAAGGCGATATCGATGCGAACTATTTCCAACACATTCCTTACTTGAACAAAGAAATTGAAGAAAAAGGGTACGATTTTGTCAATGCAGGTGCTGTCCACATCGAACCAATGGGCTTGTACTCACAAAAAATCAAAGACATTTCTGAATTAGAAGATGGCGCAACGATCATCACATCAAACTCAGAATCTGACTGGGGCCGTATCATCACGATCTTGAAAGACGCTGGTTTAGTCACAGTCAAAGACGGTGTTGATTTAGAAACAGCAACATTCGATGATATTGATGATAATCCTAAAAACTTGAAATTCAATCATACGATCGATCCAGCATTATTGGCTTCTACTTACCAAAATGACGAAGGCGATCTAGTGGCTATCAACGCAAACTTTGCTTACGGTGCAGGATTGAATCCGTTAGAAGATGCGGTATTACTAGAAAAAGACAACTCACCATATGTCAACATCATTGCGACACGTAAAGGCGACGAAGACAGCGACAAGATCAAAAAATTGATCGAAGTGCTACACCAAGAAGACGTTCGTCAATGGATCGAAGAACAATGGGAAGGCTCCGTGAAATCTGTCGATGCGGATGCGAAATAAAACAGGTAAAGTCTGGGAATTTTTCCCAGACTTTTTTTGAGAAAAAACGAACAGAAATTATTTTATTTAGTTTATAAAGATTATCAATTAAAAACGATGATTTATTTGAAATAAATCGAAATTATGACATTTTTAACTGGTTGAGGCGTTGCGCTTCATTCTCAATTAGTCTAAAATAAGTGAGAACGAATCAGAATATGGAGGGAATTTGCATGTCTGTCTTAGAAATAAAAAACCTACATGTGTCGATTGAGGACAAGAAGATCCTTAAAGGCGTGAATTTAACAATGAAAACAGGGGAAATCCATGCCATCATGGGTCCGAACGGAACAGGTAAATCGACCTTGTCTGCTGCGATCATGGGAAATCCGAATTATGAAGTAACTGAAGGCGAGATCCTTTTTGATGGACAAAATGTCTTAGAGCTAGAAGTAGACGAACGTGCGCGTTTAGGACTGTTTTTAGCCATGCAATACCCAAGTGAGATCCCAGGAATCACCAATGCCGAATTTATGCGTGCAGCCATCAATGCGACACGTCCAGAAGACGACAAGATTTCTGTCATGTCATTTTTGAAAAAATTAGATGAAAAAATGGCACTTTTGAATATGCCAGAAGAAATGGCTGAACGTTATTTGAACGAAGGCTTTTCTGGTGGGGAGAAAAAACGAAATGAGATCTTACAATTATTGATGTTAGAACCAACATTTGCGATTTTAGATGAAATCGATTCTGGTTTAGATATCGATGCACTGAAAGTCGTAGCAAAAGGTGTGAACGAAATGCGTGGCGACAACTTTGGCGCGTTGATCATCACGCACTACCAACGCTTGTTAAACTACATCACACCTGACGTGGTCCACATCATGATGGAAGGTCGTGTCGTGATGACTGGCAGTGCAGATCTAGCAAAACGCTTAGAAGCCGAAGGATATGCGGGCATCAGTAAAGAATTAGGAATCGACTACAAAGAAGAAGAAGCGTAAGGAGGAGCACATCTATGAAAGACAATAAATGGCTCGATCATCTTGACGCTGTCACAGATTTTTCATTCAGTAAAGGCGAACCAGAATGGATGACGACGCTTCGTCAAGAGGCATTGAAAAAAGCAGATGAACTACCCTTGCCACAAATCGAGCGTGTGAAATTCCATCGTTGGCCATTGTTTTCAATCAATGAGTTGACTGACAAGATACCTGAAACAGGGAATGTTGCTGCATTCGATGCGATGAAAGACAACCCCTTAGTCGTGCAACAAGGTACCCTGACTGTCTTTGAACAATTATCTGCCGAACTTGCGGAACAAGGAGTGATCTTCACAGATCTATTCACTGCGATGCAAGAATACCCTGAATTAGTCCAAGAGTATTACATGACAAAAGCTGTGGAAATGGATGAAGACCAATTAACTGCGCTTCATGCGGCATTCATGAACAGTGGCTTGTTCTTATATGTACCAAAAAACGTAGTGATCAAAGAACCGATCGAATCCTTGTTTATCCAAGAAGGCACAGTAGCGCAACACTTCTTTAAACACGTATTGATCGTCGCAGATGAACATAGTGAATTCTCTTACTTGGAACGTTTCCAAACAACTGGAGAAGAATTACAAAAAATCTCTGGGAACATCATCGTTGAAGTCATTGCCAAAGCTGGCGCAAAAGTCAAATATGCAGCAGTCGATCAATTAGGCGTAAACGTCACGGCTTATATGAACCGTCGTGGCCACATTTTACGTGATGCCTTTGTAGACTGGGCGATCGGAGTCATGAATGACGGCAATATCGTCGCCGATTTTGATTCAGATCTAGTCGGTGAAGGCGGACATGCTGAAGTCAAGATCGTTGCGATCAGCTCAGGAAAACAAACGCAAGGAATCGATACCCGTGTGACAAACAAAGCACCACATACGATCGGTCATATCTTGCAACATGGCGTGATTCGAGAACGCGGAACGTTGACGTTCAATGGAATCGGTCATATCTTGAAAAAAGCCAAAGGCGCCGATGCCCAACAAGAAAGCCGTGTCTTGATGCTTTCAGACAAAGCACGAGGCGATGCCAATCCGATCTTGTTGATCGATGAACACGAAGTCACAGCAGGACATGCCGCAAGTGTCGGTCGTGTCGATCCAGAAGAAATGTATTATTTGATGAGTCGCGGCTTACGAAAAGAAGAAGCAGAACGTTTGGTCATTCGTGGTTTCTTAGGCTCTGTCCTAACTGCGATCCCAGTAGAAGCGGTGCGAAAAGAACTAGTGGCAGTTATTGAAGGGAAGTTAAATGTATGATTTCTCCAGAACAAATCCGTCAAGATTTCCCAATTTTATTTCAGGAAGTCAATGACGAACCCTTGGTGTATTTAGACAATGCAGCGACTACGCAAAAACCAAAACAAGTGTTAGCGACCATGACTCATTATTACTCCGCCAACAATGCCAACGTCCATCGTGGCGTGCATACGTTAGCCGAGCGAGCAACCCATGATTATGAAGCTGCCAGAGAAAAAGTTCGCCGTTTTTTGAATGCCCAAGAGACTGCCGAGATCATTTTCACACGTGGAACGACCACCAGTTTGAACTGGGTAGCGCAAAGCTACGGTGACACCTTTGTCAAAGCCGGTGATGAGATCGTGATCTCTTATATGGAGCATCATTCCAACATCATCCCTTGGCAACAACTGGCAAAACGAACTGGCGCCATTTTGAAATACATGGAATTGACCGAAGAAGGATTTCTTGACCTTGAACATGCTGCATCGATCATCACAGAAAAAACAAAGATCGTATCTGTCGCCCATGCATCCAATGTATTAGGTGTCATCAATCCGATCCAAGAGTTGGCAACGATCGTTCATGAAAAAGGCGGGATTTTGGTTGTCGATGGTGCGCAATCTGCCCCACATATCAAAATCGACGTCCAATCTTTAGACTGTGATTTCTTTGCCTTTAGCGGACATAAGATGTGCGCAACGACCGGAACAGGTGTATTATATGGAAAACGGAAATGGTTGGAACAAATGGAACCCGTTGAATTCGGTGGAGAAATGATCGACTTTGTGGGCCTACAAGACAGCACATGGAAAGAACTTCCATGGAAATTTGAAGCAGGTACACCAAACATTGCCGGTGTGATCGCACTCGGCGCAGCCATCGATTATCTTGAATCCATTGGTTTAGCAGGCATCCATCAATATGAAGCCGAACTAGTTGGGTATGTCTTACCAAAACTACAAGCAATCGAAGGCTTGACGATCTACGGACCCAAAGACCCAGCGCATCGTACAGGCGTGATTTCCTTTAATTTAGAAAATCTACATCCCCATGATGTAGCGACAGCCCTTGATATGGAAGGCGTCGCTGTTCGTGCCGGTCATCATTGCGCCCAACCATTATTGAAGTATCTAGGCGTTGCTGCGACAGCTCGTGCTAGCTTTTACCTTTATAACACAAAAGCAGATGCCGATCGTTTAGTCCAAGCAATCCTTGCAACAAAGGAGTTTTTCCAACATGGCGCTATCTAAATTAGACAATCTTTACCGTCACGTGATTTTAGATCATTCATCCCATCCACATCATCGTGGCAAATTGACGGAGTCTACGAACACGATCGAAATGAATAATCCCACCTGTGGAGATGTCATTGAATTACATGTCGAAATCAAAGACGGCAAAATCAACAATATCGCCTTTGACGGTAGTGGTTGTTCCATCAGTACAGCCAGTGCTTCGATGATGACAGACGCTGTCATTGGCAAAACAATTGCAGAAGCAGAGCAATTGACGGACGACTTTTTACTACTCGTCCAAGGAAAAGAAGTCGCAGACCTTGAACCACTAGGGGACGCCGCCATGTTAAGTGGCGTCGCAAAATTCCCCGCTCGCATCAAATGCGCGACACTTGCCTGGAAAGCACTAGGCAAAGCAATGGAAGAAGACGGTACTGCAACCGTCCATCATGAGCACAAGGAAAAGGAGTGAGCAAATGGGCGTACCAGAATTAGAAGAATATAAATTTGGTTTCCATGACGACGTGGAACCCGTTTTTAGTACAGGAGAAGGCTTGACCGAAGAAGTCGTTAGGGAAATGTCACGAATCAAAGAAGAACCAGAATGGATGTTAGAGTTCCGTTTGAAATCCCTAGAAGCATTCAACAAAATGCCCATGCAAGAGTGGGGCCCAGACTTATCTGACATTGATTTCAATGCAATCAAATACTATCAAAAACCAAGTGACCGACCAGCCCGCGATTGGGATGACGTACCAGAAAAAATCAAAGAAACCTTTGAACGAATCGGTATCCCAGAAGCCGAACGTGCTTACTTAGCCGGCGCTTCTGCCCAATACGAATCAGAAGTCGTGTACCACAACATGAAAGACGAATTCGAAAAACTCGGCATCGTCTTTACCGATACAGATTCTGCACTAAAAGAGTATCCTGAACTATTCAAAGAATACTTTTCAAAACTTGTGCCACCAACAGACAACAAACTAGCCGCATTAAACTCAGCTGTTTGGTCAGGCGGTACCTTTATCTATGTACCAAAAGGCGTCAAAGTCGATGTCCCATTACAAACTTACTTCCGAATCAACGCCGAAAACACCGGCCAATTCGAACGTACGTTGATCATCGTTGACGAAGGCGCAAGCATCCACTATGTCGAAGGCTGTACTGCACCAACCTATTCAAGCAACAGCCTACATGCAGCCATCGTGGAAATCTTTACCCGTAAAGACGGCTACTGCCGCTATACAACGATCCAAAACTGGTCCGACAACGTCTATAACCTCGTAACCAAACGAGCAAAAGCCTACGAAGGCGCAACCGTTGAATGGATCGACGGCAACTTAGGAGCCAAAACAACCATGAAATACCCAAGTGTCTACTTAGACGGACGAGGCGCACGAGGCACCATGCTATCCATCGCATTTGCCGGAGCCAACCAAATCCAAGACACAGGCGCAAAAATGATCCACAACGCACCAAACACTTCAAGCTCAATCGTCTCAAAATCAATTTCAAAAGACGGCGGCGAAGTAAACTACCGAGGCCAAGTCACCTTTGCAAAAGACAGTGCCGGCTCGATCTCTCACATCGAATGCGATACCATCATCATGGACGAATGGTCCAAATCGGATACCATCCCATTCAACGAGATCCACAACAGCCAAGTCTCGTTGGAACACGAAGCAAAAGTCTCCAAAATCTCAGAAGAACAACTCTACTACCTCATGAGCCGCGGCTTGACTGAATCCGAAGCCACAGAAATGATCGTCATGGGCTTCGTCGAACCATTCACAAAAGAACTACCGATGGAATATGCGGTAGAGTTGAACCGGTTGATTAGTTATGAGATGGAAGGCAGCGTTGGTTAAGGTTAAATTACCAATGATTTCAAGCTTTTCATGGGGTGGGTGATTGACATTTGCCACAAATTTGCCACAAAAATAATAAAAAAATTTAGGAGTGCTCTTTGAGTGCTCCTTTTTCGTTCATATAGTTTTGGTAGAGTTTTAAAGAATCATCTTCGATTTTTTCTGTAATGTGCATATAAATGTCAGCAGTCACACTTATAGTGCTGTGCCCAAGTCGAGTACTGACATACTTTATGTTTGCCCCGGATTCTAGTAAATGAACTGCATGGCTATGCCGCAAAGCATGAGGGGAAAGTACAGGGACATTCGCACGTTCACATGTTTTATAGAAAAATTCTCTAACAACTGAATGGCGCAAATAGTTGCCGTTTTCGTTTGAAAATACCATAGATTCATTTATTGGGCTATCGTATGATCGATACCTCAAAATACATTCATTCTTGTTTATTTTATGTTTCTTTAGCAGGTGAACAAGACGATCATCAATTTTGATCGTACGAATACTTGTTTTTGATTTAGGTGGCGTAATTATGGAATTGTTATGATCATCGTAAGATAGTGATTTGTTTACTGATAATTTATCTCCGTCAATATCTGACCACTCTAACGCCAAAGCTTCGCCTAATCGGAGACCAGTACTCGCTAACAGGTAGAATAAGACGTAATATTGAATAGAATGAGCGTATTTACCTAATTTATAAGAGGATAAGTATTCTAACATTTGAGCAAGCTCATTTTTAGAATAGAATTTCAATTTCTGTTCTTCTTTAGCGGTTGGGAGTTTTATTTTTTTGGCAACATTTTTTTCAAGATAGTTGAGTTCATAGACTGCAGTCTCTAATGCATCGTGTAACACATTTAGATTTGATCGAATTGTGTTTCTTGTTTGTTGCTTTGTTGTGTCTAGGTCATTTACCCACTTAACAATATCTGTACGGGTTATTTCCTTTAAACTCATCATTCCAAACGTAGGTAATATATGAAGTCTTATGGAACGTTCTAACCTAAGATAAGTTGATTGTTTTATATTTGGTTTTTTGTAAACTTCGAGCCAGTCCTCCAAATAGTCGGCCATCAATATGTTATTAGCTCCAATCTGAATACCGTTATTATATTGTCTTTCAAGTTCATTTGCCGCAGCTTGTGCATCCCTCTTTGTTCTAAACCCACTTTTCGAAACTTCTCTAAATTTTCCGTTATCTTTATATCGAATACGAAAACGCCACTTTCCGTTTTCTTGTTGCTTGATACTAGCCATGATAATCAACACCTTTCTTAGACATTCTAGGACTCTAACACTGCTAACTCTCTATCTTAAAAGTCTGTTGTTTTTTACTAACGCAATATCTCCTTCGGATATTTCTATTTGAGACAAAACATCATTTGTTAGTATTAAATTTAAGTAGTTATCCATGTCAATATTAAATTTTGCTTCATTCTGTAGTAAAAAACCGTTTGGTATAATCAAATTTTTTTCGGACATAATGAATCCCTTCTCAAGAATGTATGTTCGTTTTTCGGGCAAAAAAATAATAATTAAACTGCAACTTCGTTTCTTACCATTTCTAAAATAAGATTTCTGATAGTAGATTCGCAATTGTAATCTAGTTCATAGTAGTCCATAAATGAAAAAATGTTTATTTGATATGGATCGATATGACATTCAGATAAAAAATCGTAGAGTAAATTCTCAATCATAAATCGATCAGCTTCATATTCCATTTTAGTTCTGAAATAAAATATCTTGTAGAGCTCAATAAATTCTTTGTGATCTACAACATGCTTTATTTCATGATAAATTGTTCTTCTTCTGTCTTCTTGCGAGAGGCTGCAGTTAACGAAGATAATATGCTCTTCTTCGATATAGCAGCCATCTGATTCCATTTCAACATAAGCAATACCTACGCCACATTCATTAAGTACCGTTTCTAATAACTGCATACACTCACCTCACTTCGAACTTTGTCTACCTTCTATATAAGCGCGAATTGCCGCTCTATCTATCTCGGTTAGTGGTTTACCACCAAAAGTCATAGCGTTGTCGAGCATCTTGTCTAAATCGTCAGGCACACGTTCCTGTATCGGATTAGGGTTGTCTGTGCGTCCTAATAGGTAGTCAGTTGTTACGCCGAAGTAGTCAGCGATAACTTTTAGATTATTGCCACTAGGTACTTTTTTCTTCCAAGAATACAAGTAATTTTTACTGAATCCAGTTCGTTCTTCTAAAGTATTTATAGAAATTCCTTGTTTATCAGCTAGTTTTTTTACTCTATCAAATACCGTCATCTCAAGATTCTCCTCAATAGAGAACACAGGCGATTAAACTTTTGATTAAAATTAATTTGACGATTAATCTATAGTCTAATATACTGTATTCATAAGCTAGTTATTTAGCTAGAAACAAAACTAAATAGTACCAATAAAAATCAAAAAATTTCGAGGTCGGCAAACTTAGAAATACTGATTTATAGGCTTTTTTTCAGTCTTATTTAGCTATGGTTTTATTTTACACTATAGTTTAAAAATGTCAATAATTAGTTTAATTTCTAGCTATATTTCTAGCTTAAATATATGAGAAATGAGGTGACGTTATGGTCATTGAAGATTTTCATGAAATGGTCCTGATTCAAATGAAACGTCAAGATAAAACCTGGAAATACCTTGGCGAATTAATCGGAACTTCACCGACATACGCCAAGCAAATTGTAGAAGGTGTTCAAAAAGGCCCTAAAGCCCAGGAATACAAACGTAAAATTGCCAACGATTTACAGATTGCAATAGTAAAGGGGGCGTAATCTATGTTTCCACAACAAAAACAGTCAGTGACGGTGGATATTCAGGTTAATGACGCTTACTGGAAAGAATATGCAGACACATACCTCAAAGAATTGTTCGAACAGTATTTACGACCACAGTTTTTAACTATTGCTGACATGGAAAAAATTACTCGTAGAAAACGAGCGTGGATAATGGAATACATCGTCGATGACCCATATGTTCGGAAAAACAAGTTAGCTAAAAAAGACACAGATGGTAAATGGCTTTTCGATGCCGAGAATATCCGCCCGTTTTTAAAACGATTATTTGATGATTTACCAGATTATTAGAGAATAGAGGCAACACAATGAATCAACCACAAATTTTTAATTTCGAACAAAACGAGGTTCGAACGGTTTTAGCAAATGATGAACCATACTTTGTAGGGAAAGATGTTGCAACAGCGTTAGGGTTTAAAGATTCGAATAACGCTTTAAAACAACACGTTGAAAATGAAGACAAAATCATAGGGTGCCAAAACACCACCCCATCTTTTAAAGATAAATTAGGAAGGAACCAGTATCCAACTTTAATAAACGAAAGTGGAGTTTATGATTTGATTTTTGGTAGCAACTTGCCGTCAGCAAAAAAGTTCAAACGCTGGGTGACAAGCGAAGTCCTACCAGCAATCCGTAAACACGGTATTTATGCAACAGATGAGTTGCTAAATAACCCAGATTTACTTATCGGAGTAGCAACCAAACTTAAAGAGGAACGTGCTTTACGATTAGTCGCTGAACAACGGGTAAATGAGTTACAACCCAAAGCGGAGTACTATGACAACATTTTAAAAAACAAAAGCCTTATGACAATCAGTATCATAGCTAAAAATTACGGCATGAGCGCAACCAAGATGAACAATCTATTGCATGATTTAGGTGTTCAGTACCGTCAAGGTAATGCTTGGTTACTTTATCGCAAACACCAAGACAAGGGCTACACACATACCGAGATGATCCCAGTACAAGGTAGCGAGAATTTGAAACCTAGTACTAAGTGGACACAACAAGGTCATATTTTTATCTATCAACTTTTGAAGGATAACGGAATACTTCCTTTAATCGAACAAAAACAACTCGCATAGGAGGTAACAGAATGAAAATCAATAAAAAATTAGAGAAAAAATGGCAAGTGTGGGAAACGATGATGGAAGGCGCTGAGATGTTTCTAAATGCTGCAAGAGATTTGGGTTCAACTGTCATAAACGAGGATGATGCTGTTGTTTGCCTAACTAGTGAAAAAATCCAATTAACCATAGAGCAATTGAAAGATGCAAAGGAATTAGTTGAAAAGCTAGAGTTTGCAGAAGAAATAGTAAAAACGCTCCCTACTATTAGAGGCAGTAAGGAGCATCATGAATTGAATGTTGAAAAAGTAACAGATTCTGATGAACAGTCATCTATTTTTTCAGGAATGACTTTTGAAAGGCCGCCAATTTCAAAAAAAGAATACATCGCTCTGTACGAAGATTATGTTAGGCGAGCGAGATTCTAGTAGTTACGGGATTCAAGTTCACTCATAAAACCATCGTTTATGAAAATCTTATCAAATTGTGCAATTGAAAGTCGTACATTTTTTAGCTCTGATGATAGATACGAGTATATTTCTTCAATATTTTTTTCAGATTGAACTAACAATTGATTTTCCAAAACGTGAATCCATGTATCGGGTGACAAAGACTCAATCTTTGCGCGAATCTTGATAGCTAGCTCTGGGTCAGCGACTTCAAGATAACGAAAGCTTATTATATATTTTTTCAATTAGTATTCTCCTTTCGATTATTTCAGCATTGCAGTGCTGATAATTAAATTATACCAAAAAGAAGAATCTCATAGGCACAACAATAACGAGAACCTGCACAAGCAGGGATGAGGAGGAATCAAATTTGATGTCGTAGATAGAATTGCGAATTTTCGACACTGAATACGGATATATAGGAGGTAATTTGATGGCATACACAGTACAACAAGAACACCAAATTCTCAATCTTATAAGGCTACGTAGAAAAGAATTACAGGATGATCGTGCAGCACTCAGAAAAGCCGATGAGCTTTCAGATAGACAAGCAGAGCTGATTGCGAATGAGCTTGAAGATTTACGCAAGTTAGAAATTAAAAATAGGGAGATAAGACTATGAAAAAGACAGACACGCTTTTTATCGGAGTCATTTTAGGTTTACTCGTACTAGTAGCGCACTACAGCGTAGTGGGAGGGAGTATTTTCGCAAGTTTAATGGTTTTGATGAACCTATTAGATTCGAAAGAAAGGAGAACGTATGGATCGAAAAGAAGTTTTGAAGAAAGGAAAAATGATTGCTGATAGATGGTGGTGTGGCAATAAACCAACTTTCTTAAGCCAACAATACATTGACAAGCAAAAAGCATGGAGGAGATAAAAATGAACGAAAAAATGTTAAAACAAATTTTATTTGAACTAAAGAAAACAAATGATTTGCTCCAAGTTATCGCAAGTAACTCAGAGCAAAAAACAACAAATATATCATCGTACAGGCCTGTCACCGTGGAAGAAAAATTTGATAATTGGGAATTATATGAAGAAGAGTACAAAAATTAAAACGGTAAAGAGTCGTCTTCTATAGAAATGAGAGTATTTTCAGAATTATTATTGACTGAAGACATGTCTGTCCATCTAGTTTGCTTACATCTTTTTCGTTCGGCCTCTTGCTCTAATTTTTTCTGTTTCATAATAGCTAAGTTGTTTTTTTGAAAGGCTAACTCAGAAGCACCAAGAATAACTTGTCCATATGAATAGTTATCGTGTTCACTATTTTGAACGATAGACAGAATTCGCCAACCATCTTTTAATAACTCATTTATTACTTTCTTATCTTTGTCGTGGACACTAAAAGTTTCGATATGAAATATATTATCATACATGTATTTTTACCTCTTTCTCTAAAATTATCAAATTGTTTACTTCTAAAGTATATCAAAAAAGGGGAAATATATTAATGCGAGAATTGACCATACTAAAAAAAGACACGATCGCCGGCAAGCAAAATCGTGTCCAAAAATAAATCATAACTAAGGAGATTTTAACATATGGAAAACGAACTTTCCACTCTAGATCAATATTTGACTAACCCCGTTTGGGGAAAAGTGAATATTAAAGAAACAAACAACCAGAAAATCAGACGAAATCTTTTGACGGATGAAGAACTAGCATGTGATCAAGATGATCTGGGAAACTTTATGAGTCTTTGGGATCATATCTATCTTATCCATCTATCAAAACATTCAAATAAACCAGAATATATCTACGTCATCGAAGATGGCTTGATTGATGCGCTTGAAGAGTACGAGAGAGGAAATTTGATCGATATCTCATACTACGGGCAAGGAAAAAAATATATCGCTGATATGGAGGCGAAGTTTTATGAGTGAAGCAAAAAATATCACGAATTTTGAAAAACTATCAAGTAAAAAGTTAGATAAAGTTTTAAAAAAGAAAGGACAGTTTGATTATTTATCGTGGGCACGCGCTTGGGAGATCATGAAAAAAAGTGATCCAAAATCAAGAGTAACGATTAACGAATATAAACACTTTAGTGTTGTTTCAGGAACCCATCAAGATTTTCTTGTGGAAGAGTTTAAACCCTATTTATTAGATGAAACGGGTGTCTATGTTTCGGTGTCTGTAACGATCCATGGAATCACAGAAACTGAGCTTTTTCCAGTAACTGATTATACGAACAAAGCGGTCATAAAACCAAATGCTACTCAGATAAATAATGCACTTAAACGATGTTTTGTTAAGGCCTTAGCGTTACATGGTTTAGGATTGTATGTCTATCAAGGCGAGGATATACCTGCACCACAGAGAATCGACATAAAAAAATTAAATATGTTGGAAGAAATCCTAGGGATATTCAACGAAGAAATGGGAGAAGATATGACTCCGATGTTAATTGATTTTGTAAACGAGCAGACTGCGAAACTAGGGCTGATTGCTGACAATGTGGAAAGTCTTGAACAGTTATCTTATGAACAATGTGGGCTGTTGGAAAGAGCAATTGCTAAAAAACGAAATGAATTAAACAAGAAGAAGTGATGTAAGTGTTTAATTCATTAATCGATTCCTATTCAGCAGTTCTTAGAAAGTTCAATAGAAAAGACATTGCCGCAACAATCAACGAAGAAGTAAACATTGAACGACTTAAAACGATGTACGAAGGCTATGAAGGTGATCGGATCATTGAAATTCGCTTTATTGATCCACGTCGCTTCACGATCCAACAAAGAAATTTCATCTATGTGCTCATAGGGGATATATTCATCGATACGGGCACACCAACGGACTTCTGGAAGGAATTCTTCTATTTCCGTTTTGAAGGTGTCACAGGGCGCAAAATAAGCCTGAAAGATGATTCTAGTACAACCGTGAGCGATGCGAATATCTTAGCGAACATCATTATAGATTTTATTTTTGAACATCATATTCCATTCAAAGAAGGCTATGAAATCTTACCAGCGAATCAAGAATACTACTTCTACAAGTGTATTACGAAAAGAGTCTGTTGTATTTGTGGAAGAACAGGAGCTGACATTGATCACTTCGATAAAGCATTGGGTAGACGAAAACGTAAAAAAATTGATCATTCAGAATACACTTACGCAGGACTTTGCAGAATACACCACACAGAAAAACATCAAATCGGTGTAACTAATTTTAAAAATAAGTACCAAATCAAAGGGATTAAGTTAAATCAAGAAACGATCAAAAAGTTAAATATTGGAGGATAAAAAGTGGATCACAGAGGATATTACGCTATCATACCTGCAAATGTTAGATATGACGATTCATTGATACCTAGTGCAAAACTTCTTTATGGAGAAATCACAGCTTTGTGTAATGAAAAAGGTTATTGCTGGGCTAGTAATGAATACTTTGCCAATCAATACAAAGTAAGTAAGCCAACAATTCAGAATTGGCTAAAGTCACTTGAAGAAAAAGGCTATATCTACCGAGAAGTTAAGTACAAAGAGGGTAGTAAAGAAATCGAGGCTAGGTATATAAGAATTCTTGGTGGGGGTCACCAAGAAAATTTGGCGGGGGGTCATCAAGAAATCTATCAAGATAATAATACATCTATTAATAATACATTTAATAATACAAAAGAATATATAAGAGAGTTACCGCCTTCGAAAAAATCGAAGGCTAAGCCCATCCGTCATAAATACGGGGAATATAAAAATGTTCTCTTGTCAGATGACCAAATGGAGAAACTCAAAACAGAATTCCCTAATGATTATCAAGAAAAGATTGAACGGTTATCCGAGTATTGTGAATCAGCTGGTAAAACTTATAAAAATTACTTGGCCACTATTCGAAGCTGGGCAAGGAAAGAAAAAAGTGAGCCTAAGAAGATTAATAGTAGCTACAAGCGCACAGGAAGACGAGAGACACTTCCTGAATGGGCAATCGACCAAGAAGCCTATCAAAAGAAAAAAGCGCTAGAACGATCAAATAAGCCCCGATGGGATGAAGCGTAAGGGGGAGAAGATTTGGATATTAATTTTGACTACTTAGGATTAATTAAAGAAATCGCTAAGTACAAAAAAGATGAGGAGTATGACATTTTAGGAATCGTACATGATCAACTGGCAGCAGTTAATCTCGAACAGATCAAAAATGATCGTAGATGTTGGGCGAAATTACGTCATTATTATGCTTTTTACATTGATCGTACAAAACTAAGGGAAACAGCTTATATGAAATTGCTTTTTTGGGAATGTATCAAAGGACTAAAAGCACATTTAAGAGAACTCGAAAGATAAGGGTACTGTCATGGAAATTAATGAGTTGAAAGCCCAAGTGGAGCTAATGCACAAAGAAGCGATGAGGCAAAGCGCTTCGTATGAAGACAAATGGTTAAATACATTTCACGGCGGACGTGAGAGCGCACTTGATCAAGTACTCAAATTATTGAAAGGAGACTGTCAGGATCGATAAGAAAGCAGCAATGAAACGAATTGCTGAATTAACCAGTACGGAATTTTGGCAAGAAGATGAAAAAATCATCGTAGAAGTACAAAAGCTTGGTAAAAAGATATGGACTGAGAAGCTTAGAAGAAAAACGCCGAGGAAAATTGCAATTTGGCATGGCGACAGAATTCTAGTTACAGGCACAGCTGAACAGTTAACAGAAATTACTGGGCTGTCAAAAAATATCATATGGAGTAGAGCGAAGCATATGGATATTGATTCTAAGGGGCGGCAATTTAAATACATGGAGGAAGAAAAATGAACGAGCTGACAATGAATATTGAGAAATGGGCTAAAAATAAAGGTTTGGATCAGGCACAACCAGAGAAACAGATGTTGAAGGTAATTGAGGAACTTGGAGAGGTCGGCGCTAGCATGGCTCGTGGCAATTTAGAAGCCGTAAAAGATGGTATCGGAGACACGCTTGTTACTCTTATCATTTTAGCTATGCAACATGGGTTGACTGCTGAAGAGTGCTTAGAACAGGCATGGGGAGAAATCAAAGGACGTACTGGGCAAATGATTGATGGGGTGTTTGTGAAGTCTAGTGATCTGGAGGACAGCAAATGAAAAAACTAATTATGCTCATTGTGACTATAGGAATGGTTTTTAGTTTATCGGCATGTCGTCAAGCTACGAAAGTGTCTCATAATGTAAGCCAAGAAGCAGATAACTTCAATGTAATTCGTCGTGTCGCTGTTATGAACACATTATCTAACACGGTAGAGTTTGAGGTTATTGGAAGAATTTCGGTAAACACTAGTAATTCTGAAAAGCTTGAGATACTAGTCGAAACGGAAGAAGGAGTTTACAAAAAGCATTTAATCAATATGACGCAGTTCAATATGTACGTGATAGAAGATCTCGCTGGCGCTGAAGTGAACCAATACAAATATGAAGTCAACTATATGCCTGAGAGCATTGTACCTTTCACCATGACAGAAAATAAGTAGGAGGAACAATAAATGGATGCACCAAAAGAATTATATTCAGATGCATTAAGAGGTGCTCGAAATCACCTAAAGGGTGCAAAAAGAGCATATAAAATACAACCTACGCTCGAAAATGAACGCAGAGTAAAAGCAATTCGTCGTAGATGTTCCATTTATGGTGAGTTACAGAAAGAGGACAGCAAATGAGTGATTTGGCTGAATACTGGAGAGACATAAAACCCTATCTTAAAGAACGTCGAAAACAGCATGTTAAAAGAATGGGGGATTCAGCTACAAAAAATATTAAAGCGCTGGGATTCGAGTTTACCCATTACCAAAGCAATCACCAATTTTCAATCAATACACATAAGGGGACCATTGACTACTGGGGAACAACAGGAACATGGATTGAACGTAAAACGAAAAAACGTGGAAAAGGGCTTCGTAGTTTAAGAAAGTATCTTGAGTTGGAGGACAGCAAATGATACCAAAGTTTAGAGCATGATTGAAAGATGAACAGGAAATGCAAGATGTTTTAGCATTTGATACACGAGGGCATAGTTTCCTAGGGATTGAAGGTCCTCATGTTACCGTGGACGACTGGTGCGATGTTTTTGAGGTTGGTGAACAAGCTGAACTCATGCAATCCACAGGACTAAAAGACAAGAACGGTGTAGAGACTTTTGAGAGGGATATTATAAAAAACTCAAATGGATTAACCGGCTATGTAACTTATCTGCAACAAGAAGCTGGCTTTGTAGTTGTATTAAAGAAAAGTGATTACAGATTAGGTCATAGAAATACTGGGGAATCATATGCAGAAGCAACTAACCACGAAGTTATCGGAAATATATACGAGAATGGTGAATTATCGAAGCAATAGACTAAGAAACCAGCCATAAAGACTGGTTTAGTTGTTACTTTTTAAAGCGATAGATTAGATATGCGATAAAAGTAACAACTGCGAGAAATAGGCCAATCAAATATCTAATAAAAACAGATAACGATTGATCAAGTCCATAGTTAAATATTTTAATTATAAAATAAAAAATCGGACATGCAAAAAGAAACATTGTGTAACATTGAGCATTACATTTTGCAAATCTACAAATAACTAGGACGAAAAGAATAACTATCACCCAAAAGATAACTTTTGCAGTTATAAACAAATGAGCCACCCCCTAAATCCCCCACAAATTAACGCTAACACGTTAGAGATTTAGAGACGAATAATAAGATTGAAACTCTGATATATTCAAGCAAGTGAACAAAAACACATTGGTTAGTTTTTATGAAGGAGGAACATCGATGAAAAAAATACGTATCGATATAGAGACTTGCTGGGCTGGCGTTGGGGCGGTGGAGTATTTCGAAGTAGAAGACGATGCGACAGAAGAAAAAATTGTAGAAGAGGCAAAAGAAATTTTTTACAATTACTGCAATTACGGGTATGAGGAAGTGCAGTAAGTAATCGATCAGGAGAAACTATAAAAGACCAACTGAAAGTTGATCTTAATTGTCAATGATCATATATAAATATCTTTTTTATAGAAAAATCTAATCTGGTTTTCCATAGGTGAATTAACAATTTTGCCAACTACTTCATAACCATGTTTTTCATAAAATTTTGGTGCATTAAAACTCATTGTTTCTAAGAAAATATAAGATTTGTTCTGTTGCTTAGCGATAGACTCCACATGATTTAGTAGTTTTGTACCTATCCCTTGCCCTTGAGTATTATTGGAAACATAGAAAAGTTCAATTTGTAGATGATCCCAGTGGATAAAACCAACAATTCTACCCAAAACAACACCTTCTGATTCGTAAACAAAGCTAATTTGTTGATATTCTTGCTCTAATTCAGGGACAATTTTCTTTGTATATGACTCTAATTCAGATAAAGTTAATTCTTTGTTTTTTGTATACTCCATTTGTTTAATTGACATAGCTTCACATCCTTTTTCTGATTAACAACTGAGAACCACTTATTATAGCGTCTAACTTTAGAATGTCAATAATAGCTTTATACAATAAATCAAAATATTGGTAAATATCACTAGTTTAGGATGAAATAAGATAAACGCTTGTTATCGTTTACATCGAGGGTGGACTTGCTAGGTCAATTTACAAAATAATCTAGATGAAGAGGGGAAAATTTATGAAAATAAATAAGCGTGAAGTAAATTTTATTTATGTAATCAGAATCCGCGATCCTAGTATATAAAGATTGAAAATACAAATGATTTTTATATAAATAAAAAAATATCATAAAATTAGGAGTGAACAATTATGAGTTCAAATATTAATAAAGCAAATGAAATAATCTATCTATCCCCTTCTGAAATGAAACCAACTGACCTAGATACGAGAACACCATCGGCAGATGCTGAAAATTTACAGAATTTGTTAAATGATTTAGGAATGCAAGGTGGAGGAACTCTTCGACTAGGAGCAGGAACTTTTATTATAAATCAAACCTTGTTTGTTCCATCAAACGTAACAATTGAAGGTGTTGGTGATAGAACAATCTTAGATGGTCGTGGGTTAGCACATGGAGACATTAATCAACGTCCTTTTCTATTGAGAGCTTCAGGAAATCAGGTAGGAAACTTAAAAGTATCTACTGATTTGGGTGAAGGGCAAACGAAACTTTCAGTTACTGGAGATATTTTTGAAGCGAGAACTGGACGAATGGTACAAATTATCAGTAATGAAAGACAGGGTGAAACAGAAGTTGGACTTCTTCCATTCAAAGAAGAGATTCAAAAAATTGTAAATGTTGATATTCAGGATGGAACAATTGAGATAGATGGTGGGCTACTCTTTGATTATATGCATGATGATAATCTTCGAGCAGAAATATATGAGCCAGTTAGTAATGTGGAAATTAAAAAGCTAAAAATTATATTAGGTGGTGTCGGTAGTGTGCATTCAGGTATTAATATCAACTATGGCCTGAACACAAAAATTGATCAAGTAACTATCGATGGTGCGGAGCACATTGGTATACAGATGACTCGAACATATTTATTTTCCATTATGAATAGCTACTTGCTTAATAGCACAAGTCCCTTATTTGATAACTTTAATAGTGGTTATGGTATAGCTGTGATTTCTTCGTCATGCTATGGACGAATTGAGAAAAACTTTTTTGACAATTGTAGACATGGAGTAACAGGAGGAAATCATGCACCGCATCATATTAGTGTTAGTTCTAATATATGTACCAATTGCCGAGTGGGCTATGCACTGGGGTGCCATGAACCTTGTATGTACTGGAACTTTAATGGGAATACTATTCAAGGGTGTGCTAGTGGGATAAATACTCGTGGAATGCATATGACTATTTCTGATAACTTTGTAAAGAATATCACGGGTGTAGGTATTTCAACAGGAGGAACTTCGGGAACTAACCTTCCAGTTGCTAAAGAATACGTTATTACAAACAATCGTATTACCAATACTAACGGAAGAGCAATAGAATTACGAGGTCATTTTGGACGTATAGAAGGTGCGATAATTGAAAAAAATACCTGTATCAAAACTTTAGGGATAGTCATTCGAAATGGTGAAAATTTAATTATTACGAACAACTTGATTGATCAAACTAACAATGTAGAAGATACAGTCTATGGAATTCAGCTTTCTTCGGCAGAGGGAATCACTCTGTTAGGAAACCACCTCATAGGTGCAAGAACTCACGGAGTATTTCTCGCAGAATGCATCGATGTGAATATCTCTAATAATATGTTCTATGTTAATAAAAGATTATGGGATACTGATAATGCTGTGATTCGTGTAGCAGTTGGCAGTAAAATTAGTATTAATAACAACCATTTTCAGTCTCTTACAAGAATTTCAGTATTCACAACAAACGCAAATGATATCATTTTCGTGAGCAACATCATAAGTTCAAGTCGAAGTAGCAATACAAACTTTTCAGGGGCAAGCAACCTTATTAGTAAGGATAATATTGAAACCAACTAAAGATAGATAAATTATCTAATATCAGTTTCTTTTACCAAATACTATGCTCTTTAATGTAGTGTAGTATTTGGTATTAAAAAAGCCGGATTCCTCCGACCTTAAGTAATAATTCCGACACAGTTATTATATCATAAATGGAGGAATCAATGGATGGTACTTTTCGATGTAAAGAAATATGAGACACCAGAGGCAAAAGATGTGGATATGGATAACACAAAACATAATGTTGGTGTTTTTCTTTCAGCATATCTGTCAGCTAGATGTAGGATAGGTCAACCTCGGGAGCCTAAAGTAACAGCATCTTACTCCTTGGTTCCACCTTCTACAGCAAATAATACATTTGAAGCAGAACGAATGTTGATTGAAAAAGAGGAAGCGCAAGAAGAATTTGAATATTTGCATAAACTGTTCATTCGTGGTTATTCCGCGATTCAGCATCCGCATAAGCCTGATGTAACGGAAAGACGGAAAAAGATATTTTATGATCGCTATATCAACGGTATGTCTATTTATGTAACTGCTCAAAGAAATAATACGAGCGAGGAATCTGTAAAAGTAGAATCGAACAAAATCATCATTCAATTTGCTTCTTCCTTAGAGCTGGTTGCTTTTAAGTAGCCAGTTTTTACACTTTTTATACCCATTTACTACCCAAATGCTTTCCTTTTTATACCAATCAACTACCTAGAAAATGATTTATTATGATAGTGTCGAAAGATTAGGAAACAGGACATCGACAAAAACAATTTGAAGGGAGGAAATCTCCCTCATCGTTGTAATTAAGCTTTGATAGACAGCAACAAATAAACTAAAGTATGTGGGGTTTAGCTCCTGCGGATAGTTCATCTGTTGCTGTCTATTCTTATTATGTCGCTGTGGCGGAATTAGGAGACGCAACAGTCAATGGTGAATAACCTCGTGAGAACTTAGTAAGTTCTTGTGTGTGGTGCAATCCCACTCCAGCGACTTTGGGAGGACTTATTTAACACCGGTCAGTGTAATAAGTATCTGACCCATAACAATAGCAACTGAGAATGTGGTAAGGACGAGAAGCAGACGTCAGGCCTGTGTAAGGTTGTTTGATTTGTTTATATCTACAATGTGAATATACTTTACTAATTATCAAAAGTTGTTTATCCTGTATAAAAAATGTTCTCAGAGGTGTAACGATTTATGTTCGAAACTAGTGAATTGAAAAAAGATGGCATCTACATGGCTAAAGTAGTCGGAGAAAAAGAACTTTATAAAATCAAAATTCGTAATATTATAGAAAGAACAGCAGTCGTCGAGTTAGTGGACGACAGCAATAAGGTAGCAGTAGTTAAGTTAAAAGATATTAGAGAAGCTGTTCTATAAAGGATAGCTTTTTGTTTTGAGATAAAAATTTGCCGGTATCAAATCTGGCAGATTGTAGGGCCTATTTACTTATAATTCGAGTTTTGCAACAAAAGCTACAAAATAAAAATTCGTCTGAGGGTCTTTTTAAGCTAATAGAGAGAAGAGCATCATTATGTTCTGTATGATACCCGATAGCAGTGATTTCATCTTTCTGTTTAATACGAGGGCAAGTGCATTCGTGAATGACGAATCGATTATTCGATATTTTTAACTTTTTCTTTTTGATCACATAGTAAGGCATTTTACTTACCTCTCTTTTTTACTCTATTATACAGCGAAAGGATAAAAAGTCATGAAAAAGTTAAATCAGATGAATGATTAGAAGGTACAAGGTAAAGACTTGTAAGTAATACAATATATATTTTTTTACAACGCTTGATCAACTCATATCGTCTAGGAGAAAGTCCATCACTTAGAGTGTATGAGACAAACTTGGATGCTACAAAGTCTTTCTACCATTATCTTAGGAGGAAATTATGAAAACTAGGTAAATATTTTAGAGGTAGATTACACGCTAATCCAAGATGTGTCACAGGCCAAAAATCAAATTATATCAAAAAAGCATATACTAGTTTCTGCTAGTATAAGTAAATGATTATAGTAAAAAAATTACAAAAAACGGACATTAATAGCTAGTAAAATCATTATTGACACTCATAAGAAAATCAGCAACACTTCGCCAACTTAGTTACATAATGAGAAACTCCTGATACTGATAACTAATCAATAGATATTCATAGCCAAATGAAGATAATCCAACTAGAGTAGTTCAAATATTATAGATAAAAAATAGTATTCGAATAGTGAAATAATACGAGAATCAATAATGTAAATTAAACTTTCTTAAATTTCTACTAATATCTCACAGCAAAATAATAAATGTGACATTTTTGATAGTCTGTTCGATGGAAATTTAAAGTAAATAACTTTTATACTAGTTATGTAAGTGCTTACGAAAAAATCAAGGAGGATAGATTTATGACAACGATTATTAGTCCACTTGCTACACCTTATCAATTTGAAGAGTTTGTTAACGATGGCGAGGAAAGATGGAATAGTCGAAATGGCACTGAGATTACAACAGTTGTTATTCATCATATGGCTATGACTAATTATGATGGTGTACCTGAAGTTTGGCGTGAGCGAGAAGCATCAGCTCATTATGGTATAGGACCGGACGGAGAAATCAGAGCATATGTCGGAGAAGAAAAAAGAGCATGGCACGCTGGAAAAGCAAATTCTTACTCTATAGGTATTGAGAATTGTAATACTTCAACAGCACCAGATTGGAAAGTAAGTGACAAGACGGTAGACTCATTAGTTAAACTAATTAAAGATATTAATAAGCGGTATGGTAGAAAAATGAGGATCGTAGGTCACCAGTGTGCCGAAGGAAACTCTCCGTCATCGACAGAATGTCCAGGGCCATCATTGATTCCTCGTTTATCTGAGATAATTAAAAGAGTAAATGGAGAATAAACTATGTAGCCATCGTGATTCGGTGGCTTCTTTATTATATATTAGATCACTCGTTGAGTGGTCTTTTTATTATGCATTAAAGGAGGAATAAACTCATGAAACAATACACTGATAAAGATTTTGAGGAAATGTAACAATTAAAGAAGGGCTTTGAAGAAGTTGGTCAAGGTCAAGTATTTACGATTGGAACTATTCAACGGAGATTACGTGTTGGAAAGGAACGAGCTACTGCTCTTTACAATGATTTGATCTCAGATAGAGAGAAGGCCACGTGATGAGAAATTACTGGTACGTATCACTATCTAATAGGTATCCGCAACCTAGCCAAGATGATCCATCACGCATTGTCTTATCCATTCAGATTAAGAATAGATATTCCATTATCGAAATGACTAGAGAAGCTACACCTATCGAAATTGATGGTTGCAAGCTTCGCTATTGTGGTCATGGAGTCTGGAACGATGAAAACATTCAGAGGAACATAAGGAGATATGTAAGGTGAAAGAAAGCAATGATTACACTAAGTTGCTCAAACTAGGAAGCTATTAAGAAGTACAGATGCAGTATTGACCGTATAATTTTATGAAACAAAACTTAACCAGCAAAGAATGTGAGGTGGTGTGTAGTGTGAAAAAGTGGGAACTAGCATACATAGATTATCAAAGCGGCATGAAGTACAAAGACATAGCCGCTAAATACGATGTATCTATCAATACAGTTAAGTCTTGGAAGTCTAGAAAGTGGGATGGTTTTCCTGAAAAAAAGGGTGCAACAAAAAAAGAAAAGGTTGTACACAAAAAAGAGGTGCATCCAGTAATAGATAATAATGATCTGACAGAGCAGCAAAAACTGTTTTGTCTTTATTATCTACAAAGCTTCAACGCTACTAAGGCATATCAACAGGCTTATGGATGCGATTATAATTCCGCTAGGTCTAACAGCATAAGATTGATAGCAAAAGATAGCATAAAGATCGAGTTGAAAAGACTGAAGGCAGAACTGCAGCAAGATATGTTTCTTGATGTAAAAGATTTGATAAAAGAATATGCAAAGCAAGCGTTTGCTGATATCACTGATTTTGTTGAGTTCTCATCATCCGAACACAAACTATATACCTATGATGATAAGGGTGAAAAGCAAGAAGTTTATAACGAGTTCACTGGAGATTTGGAAACATACAAGTCATCTCAAGTTGCATTGAAAAATAGTGAAGAAGTAGATGGCACACTTATTCAAGAGGTCAAAAAAGGCAAAGATGGTGTTTCTGTCAAACTTTATGACAAACAAAAAGCTATGTCTGAACTACTGAAGTTCTTCACCGTTGATGAATTGAAACAAGCTCAGATTCGCAAAGTTCAATCTGAGGCTGATATTATCGAAAATAAAGCATCTAAGCTGGTGTTAAATGAAAAAGAACAGAGTAAAGTACAAGGCCTTATTGATATCGGCCAATCGCTTATTGGTCCAATAAAGAAAGATGAGGAGAGTGATGCAGATGAGCCAGTTGAAACTATCGACTAAGCAAAAAGAGAATATTTTCCAATCGCTCAAGGGAATTCGGATGGAATTGAACGAGGGAACGATTCGTTCTGGTAAGACGATGTCAGATGCTCAAAAGATGGCGTTAATATACGCAGGACATCCCGATACGAATCATCTTGTGCTTGCTTATAACCAAGAACAAGCCTACAGAATGTTTATGGATTGTGAAGGATTCGGACTGGAACATATCTTTGCCAGCTGTGCTGAAATTCGACACGATGAGCATGGAGATCATTTATGGATCAATCTACCAGAGGGAGAAAAGCGGATCTATTATAAAGGCGGCGGAAAAGTAAATGCTGTCGGTGCCATCACTGGTATGTCATTTGGAACTGTCACTTTTTTGGAATTCAATCTGCTTAACAAAGCAGTTATAGATGAGGCTTTTCGTCGGACTAAAGCTTCTAGTTTTCGTTATCATCTCGCTGAACAGAATCCGCCAGCACCAAATCATCCGAACATAGAAACTCTTAAACCCTTTATAGAAACTGGGTCTTTTAAGTTTCGTCATTGGCGACCACAAGATAATCCTATTTTAACGAAACAAGCTTTGAAAGAATGGGAAGCGGAATGTAAAGTCTCCGAGTATCTTTACAAACGAGATTGGCTAGGTGATCGTGTGATGCCTGAAGGTGTGATCTATTCAATGTTTAACGAAGATACTCATCTGTCGAAGGGAATCATCGGCAAGCCTGTAGAAGCATTCTTTAGTGCAGACGGCGGACAAAGTGATGCAACTACCTGTTCCTTAAATCTCGTTACATGGAAAGACGGAAAATATTATCTCTATCGGATGGCTAACTTCTACCATAGTGGTGCCGACACGGGTGTCACGAAAGCGATGAGTGAGTATGCCAAGGAAATTAGGCAGTTTAAAGAATGGTGTTATAAAGAGTGGTCATGGCTGCCTAAGCATTCAAAATTCTTTGTCGATCCAGCTTGTAAGTCATTGAGTGAGGAATTACGTGTGTTAGGAATCGTCACAACAAAAGCAGACAACAACTCAAAAGACAAAGTAACCAGCAATGGCACTAAAATTGAAATAGGTATCGAACGTATGCAAAGCGCCTTGTCAAAAGGACGCTTTTTTCTTTACGATCATGATGGCAAGTATGGTCACTATCATTTCATCAAGGAATTAGGAATGTACGTTCGGAATGATTCGGGCTACCCAGTGGATAAAAACAACCATGCATTAGACGAATGTCGTTATGCGATTAATTACTTTACGAAACGCTATGTTCTTTAGCAGGAGGTGATCGGGTGTCATTTTGGCAAGCAATAAAAAGAGTTTTTGGAAAGGGGGCGGTTGCAATAGGAGCGAAAAAAGAGCTTCAAAGTATTTTAGATCATCCAAAGATTCAAATGAGTCGTGAAGAATATGATCGTATTCAAAACAGCTTGCTCTATTACCAAGGGTACATGCATTGTAATTATGATCAGATAGCAAAGGCGAATATCAATATGGCCCGCAAGGTTGCTTCTGAATATGCGAAGGTAATGTTCAATGAACAGGCAGAAATCACGATCGGAAAAGATGATAAATCAAAAAAATATGATGAAGCAAGTGCTTGGATAGAGTCTGTGTTTCAGCATAACGACTTCAAGCGTAATCTCAGTAAGTATCTTGAACCAGCAATGGCTCTTGGTGGCTTAGTTGTGCGACCTTATTTCAATGACCAATCAGGACAAATTGAGTTCTCATGGGCACTGCCTGACGCATTTTACCCATTGGAGAGTAGCACCAATAAAATCAGTCAGTGTGCGATTGCGTTTAAAACCATCAAAACTGAAGGCTCCAAAACATTCTTTTACACGCTACTTGAGTTTCACCAGTGGATCGACGGAGAGTATTGGGTGCTCAATGAGCTTTATGAAAGTGAAAAATATAATGTTTTAGGAATGCAGGTATCGTTGGACACTTTGGAACAATATGCAGAGTTGGATCCAGCGAGGCATGGGGAAGAAATTGAACGCCCTATCTTCTCTTATTTCAAGACAGCTGGTTTTAACAATATCAACCCATACTCACCACTTGGTGTTGGTGTGTACGATAACTGTAAACGAACACTTGATCGACTAAACAAAGCGTTGGATGCGTTTGATCATGAAATTGATGTGGGAAAACGGCGAGTTGCTGTTCCTGAATCGATGCTGGATGGTGTACCCAACAAAGAGACTGGAAATATTGATTTGACCTTTGACCCAAACGATGATTTCTATGTGGTTATTCCCGGATCTAAACCAGATGATTTTAAGATTACGGATTTAACTCATGAAATTCGAACAGAACAATACATTGGAGCAATTAATCATCGCTTGCGACTTCTAGAAATGGAAGTGGGGCTGTCGACTGGTACGTTCGTTTTCGATGGTGCCGGGGTACGTACTACGAATAAGACGGCAACTGAGGTAATCAGCGAGAACTCGCAAACGTATCAATCAAGGAACCAACAAACAACCGAATTAGAGGAATTCATTCGGGATGTTGTGCTAGCGCTGTGTGAGCTAGGTCGAGCCACAGAAGTTGACGGGAAACCACTATTTAGTGGTGAATCTCCAAATCGTGAAGAGATCGGTGTGAACTTTGATGATGGCATCTTCTTAGATAAAAAGTCAGAATCTGATTATTATCGTGAACTGAAAAATGATGGGCTGATTCCCGGATGGTTAACTTTAGCCAAAATAATGAAGTTGCCTGAAAGTAAGGCAAAAGATCTTTACCGACAAGCGCAATTAGATGTAGTTGATGAGACTACTGGTAAAATACGAGATTCTGGATACGAAGACTTCGAGGAGTGATTGAATGGCCATTACACCTAACCAGTTAGATATTGAGGCTTCTTACATTCAAGATGCTTATATGGCGATGGAAGATGAGATCATGAGGATGCTTGTCAAGCATTTGAAAATGCCAACTCGAATGCCTTTGAATGAGGACAATGCTTTTCATTGGAAAATTGAAAAGATGCATCAATTAAACCTTTTGAATCCGCAATCGTTGCAGCAATTGGTCAATGAAACAAGTCAGTATTCTTATGATCAGCTACGTAAAATCATAGTGGATATGGGGTTTGAAGTCATTTCAGATCTTGACAAAAACTTATCTCAACAAACTGGAAAAGAACCGCCATCACGAACTGAGATTGACAATGTGATGGAGTCGTATCTCAATCAGCAATGGCGAGATCTTGACAATCATGTCAATCAAACGCTGATCGACACTAATTATCCGAATAATCCACTGGCTAAGATGTATCAACAAGTTTTAAACGATACTGCGGCCAAAATCATTGGCGGCACTAAAACGCCACAACTGGCGCTTAGAGAATCGATCTATGCGATGGTGGAAAAAGGGGTGATGACGACCTTTGTCGACAAGGCAGGGCGTGAATGGAGCCTTGAGCGCTACGTTCGGATGGTTTTGAAAACCACAACGCATCGAGTCTATCAGGATCTGCGACTTAAGCGAGGGTTAGAGCATGGAATTGTCACAGCGCTAATGAGTAGCCATATGGCTGCACGACCACACTGTGCCCATATCCAAGGCGGATGGGTCTTGCTTGTCCGTAAAGAGGATGCGCCGGAAGAATTACGTCATATTTCATCGATCTATGATTATGGATACGGTGAGCCTGACGGAACCCAAGGTATTAATTGTCGACATCGATTGTACATCCAAATCTATGATCCGGATCTTGATATTCACATGAAGCAATATGATCCAAAACAAGCGATTGACAATGCGGACTTAGTTGCAAAACAGCGCCGCATGGAAGTCGCTATTCGACGTGCTAAGCGGCAATTGAACGCAGCAACGACAATGGACAACAAAGAAGATGTTCTGCACTTCAAACAACTGGTCAGACGACGTCAAGCAGCACTGCGTACTTTTATCAATGAGCATGATCAATTGTTACGTCGGGATTATTCGAGAGAGCAAGTGTATTCATAGAAGGAGAAAGTATGGTGGAGGATTAAAGCAAATTGAGCTTATCTGAAATCTTACTAACATTTTATGAAATTGGTCTTGCTTTGAAGTTTGAGGATTTTGATTTGTTTAGTCTAGCTTGCTAGGCTTTTATTTTGTCCTGAATATGACATTAAACTGTTTATCTACCGAGTGAGCGGTATAACTCACACTCTAAACTGGTACCAACCAGAATAAAAAGGAACGGAGAATGAATCATGGAATGGATCAAAGAAATTTTATCAAAACACGTCGGAGAGGATGGGAAGTTTGATCTAGACGGAGCGACAAAAGAAATAAAATCAGAATTCCCGAAAAATGCTGTGCCTAAAGCTGATTTTAACGATAAGTCTCAAAAGCTAAAAACTGCAAACGAAGATTTAACCGCCGCAAATGCGCTTGTTGAGCAGTTGAAAGCATCAAACAGTGGAAATGAAGATCTGCAAAAACAAATTGATGACTATAAAAATCAGTTAGAAACCGTAACCGCTGAAAGACTAGCAGATCGTAAGAACGCTGCGATCGAATTAGCTTTAACACAAGCTGGAGCTAAGAACATTACAGCTGTGAAAGCTTTGTTGAAGGCAGATGAATTGGAAATGACTGACGAAGGGGTCAAGGGATTAGATGATAAAGTAGCCTCACTGAAAAAAGATGAAGGCTATTTGTTTCAATCAAGCGATCCTGCACCACAGCCAAAGAAAAAGCAGTTTGTGGCTGCTGGTAATACAGGTGGTGGTGAGCCACCTAAAGAAAAAAGCTGGAAAGATAATCTAGCAGAGAATATTGCAAGAACAAAAAATAATTAGGAGAGTGGTTTAAATGCCAGTAATTTTAGACAGTAAAGATTTAGCGAAAATCGACAAGGAATTTGCAGCTGAGTCGCAAGTATGGGAAGTATTGACCCAAGGGGCAAAAGATATCACGGAAGCTGATTTTGTGGGTACTCACGAAGTACGTGTAAATGAAATGCAAGGATTTACGGCTGCCGATTATAAGCGGAATAAAGAAAACGAACGGAACAATATCTCCGTTGAGAAATCAACTTTAAAATTGGAAAAGGAACGTTGGATGGGCTACGACATGGATCGCTTAGATCAATCGGAAAATGCAGCTTATCAAGTAGGTGCTGTCATTGAAGAGCACACTCGATTGGTTACGATTCCTGAGAAAGATCAAACCGCTGTTGCACGTTTACTTGAAGCCGGATTTGATACTTCTGATAATGTTTACAAAGGAAAAACGGTCAAAGAAACAATCACTAAATCTAATATTTTAGATAGCTTCGACGATGCTGAAGCGTACATGACTGACACAGAAGTCATTGGTCAGTTTGTGGCATTTATGTCTAGTGATGCCTACAAAGCATTGAAGAATGCAGATGGCGTTTCTAAAACTTTTACCACCAACACTGTTCAATTTAATGGTATCGATCGTCGTGTCGAGATGCTTGATGGCACGAACATCATCATCCAAAAGGTTGCTAAAAATCGGTTGCAGGTCGATGAAGACAAGCATATTAATTTCATTATGACACCTATCACCGTTGCTAAGCCAATCGAGAAGTACAATACGATTGATTTGGTCCCTGCTGACCAGGATCGTGGCGGTTACCGTGACACCATCAAAGGGTTGGATTATTACGATTGCTTGGTACTTAAGAAAGCACGTCCAGCAATCTATATCTCTTATGATGACCCAAAAGCATGACCCCGGAAGAACCGGGGAAGTCTGGGGTAGAAGGTAAATCATTTGTCATCGATGACATGAAAGTTGATGAGCTTAGAGCTGAGTTAGATCGTCTTGGCATTGAGTATCCATCAACTGCCAAGAAACCAGAATTAATTGAGCTGTTAAAAGAGAGTGAATAACCACTCTCTTTTTTCATGGAGGTGAAACCATGGAACGAATAAGACGTAAGCCGTTGAATGAAATCTTTGACGATCAGGAAAGCATCGAGCCATGTGGCTACTTGTCTCTTAAAGAGTATAAACGCTTGGTGGATAAAGAAACAGAACTGACTGAAAAAGATTTCCGAAAGTTTCTGAGAAAAGCTAGTGCATTGTTGGACATCCAAACGAGACGTTTTTATCAGAGGAATGATCTCGAGTCAGATATTCCGATGCGGCGCGATGCATTCAAGTTGGCTGTTGCTTATCAAATTGAGTACATGCATGAGGCTGAGGCCACTACAACGTTCGGCATGCAAGAGCCTGACAGCTGGTCCATTGGTCGGATGAGTGTTTCTAAAAGCAAAGGTGGTTCGTCATCGACAAACGAAGTATCCCTGCTTTCTGGGGACGCTATGCTGCAGTTATCTGGCACAGGCCTGTTATATCGTGGGGTGAGTCGATGAGAATGCCACCAAAACGTTTTTTCCCTCATGCAATGATCTATCGGAAGAAAATTGGTGTAACCCCAAGAGGTGAGCCTATTCTTGAGGATGAGCTTGTCATTGAGCATGTCCGCTTTGATGACACAGTCAAGTTTGAGCCGAGGGATGTCGATGGGAAAGTACAAACGCCCAATGCATTGATTTCTATGGTGAAGAAATACACTGGACCATTACCAGAATTTTCAGTTGCAGACCAAATTGAGATCTTTGGCAAACATTACACTATCGCAAAAGTTGTACCGCTGAATGCTGATTCACCTGATCCTTTCGGCTATGAAATTGAGGTGGTCTGATGAGTGGGATCAAGATTGACATTGATCTAGGTGGTGTCCGATCAAAGCTTAGTGAAGATAACTTGGGGCTTGGTCAGTTGAACATGGCCAACCGGATGCTACAAACCATGAACGAAAATGTGGTGCCATGGGACACGATGCATTTGCGTGACACTGGCCAAGTATCTGGTCGGGGAAGTCAGCTGATATTTGATGCGCCATATGCAGGTCCGCAGTATTATGGCGGCCGAAAGCATCCAGTAACTGGTGTATGGATCCCATTTGTCAATAAGCAGCCCGGAACCGGTCCATTTTGGGATGAAGCAGCGAAACCCTTATTCATGAGTGATTGGTTACAGGCATTTAAGATTGGAGCGAAACTATAATGGATTTTATAGATCGGCTACAGGAAGTAGCCAGTAAAATCGATGTGCCGGTGATTATCCAAGCCATCGATCAGGAGGAGTCAATTCGGTTGGTACCACTACCGGGAGGCCGAACAGTCAAATCGTACATGAATGGGGACAAGGTCAAGGAATTGCCGTTTGAATTTCGGTTCAAGACCCAAAACTTTTCTGGCGACCGTGTCATCTATCAGCTTTCTGAGATTTTAGAAAATGTGAAATCTATCCCATCTGAAGATGGTTCTTATCAATTCATGGCTTTGACAATTTCCAATGAACCCTTTTTGCTTGGTCAAGACGATAAAAAGTTCTTCTATTATCGATTAGTCGTCCAAGCAAAACTCTATTTTAAAAATAAACCACAGGAGAGTGAAGACTAAATGAAAAATGTAAACAGTGAACGTGGTCATTTTATTGCGCCATTTACGAATATCGCTACACCACCAACAGAAGCTGCGTGGGTAGAATTGGCAGATGGAATTGAAGACATTTCTGATGCGACAACGGAAACAACAGAGGAAAAAGCTTACTACAACGGCGTGAAAACAAACATGGTCAATAGTGTATCTGGAGCTTATAACGTATCTGGTGACTATGATTCTGAAGATAAAGCACAAAAAATTATTGCAGACATGAAGTATAAAACCGGCATTGGTCGTAAAGTTTGGCATCGTGTTGTCAGTGCTGACAAGACAAAACAATGGACTGGACATGCGACAGTGACGGACATTGTGGCTGGATCTGGTGCAGCGGATGCAACGGAAGATTTTTCTTGTACAATTACCTTCGATGCAACACCGACGGAAGGTGTTCCGGGATCCGGTGGTAATAACGCAGATGTGTCTTTGAATTCTGCACCAACAAACACTAAAGCAAACAAGAAAGAAGAGACTAAGTAAGAGGAGCGATTATCGCTTCTCTTTTTTACATACCAACGAATGGAGGAAACAAACATGGTAAAAATCCAAGTGAAAAAAACACAACTACCAATTGAGATTGGCGAACACACATTTTATATTGATACATCCGAAAAAGGAGCAGAAGCCTTTTGGAAATTAGTTTCAAATTATGCGACAAAGTCTGCAAAGATCACTGAAAAACTGGAAAAAGAGATGATCAAACCGGAAACAGCTGACAGGAAGGCGCATGAAGAATTAGAAAAAGTGATGGATCAGCTTTTAGGAGATGGCGCATTTAACAAGTTGTTTAAGCTTTCGCCTGACTACACATTGATCTCTGAGTACTACATGGAGATTTGTTCCGCAGTAGGAGAAGAGCTTGGCGGACGAAAAAAACAATTCTTCGATAAAATGCAGCGTTACTTAGAAGGATAGAGCAATGAAACTACAGTATCGATTAGAAGACACGGTGGAAATCGAAGGCGTTAGTTATCCGATCGATCTTTCTTTCGATACGGTGCTACGTCTTTTTGACTTGTTAAAGGATCCGATTTTGACGGAACCAGAAAAAATTGTTCTGGGTTTACAGCTTTTATTAGGTGTTTCGTTTTTGTATGACATTGAAACACAAAATACGATTTTTTTATCAATCTTGGAAACTTTTGATATTTGGGAAAAACCAAAGCCACGTTATGACAAGAAGGGCAACCAATTAAAACCAAAAATGAAAGAGATTGCGGACCAGCATTTTTCTTTTGATTATGATGCGCCAAATATTTACGCAGCATTTTATCAATCATACGGTATCGATCTATTTGAGGAACGAGGGAAGATGCGATGGGAGAAGTTTATTGCCTTGTTTGGAGGATTACCAGATGAAACTAGGTTTAGACAGATCGTGTCGATAAGGACGAGGAAAATGCCAACAGGAAAAGGAAATAAAGAAGCAAAAGATGAACTAAGAAAATTGAAGAAACTCTATGCACTACCGAAAGAAGGTGAAGAAGATGAGTCGAAGTGATGGTAAGGTAACGATCGACATAATCGTCAACGGCAAACAGGTCACGAAAGAAATTGACACGGTCGAACAAGGCTTTTCCAGACTGGGTAAAAATGCCGATGATGTCATGAAAAAAGTCGGGTCTGACATGGGTGCGAATACTGAATCAGGAGCAAAATCGGCAAATCAAGCAGTAGATTCTGTCGAAAAGACCGTATCAGGTTTAGGAAAGACGACCGAATCTGCAACAGCTAAAGCTGGTAAGTCAATCGGTGATAACTTTGATACAGGTGCCAAGGATGCCAATCAGGCCAATGAAAGTGTCGTTAAATCAGTCACAAGCTTGGTTTCTTCTGTGGAATCTTCTGCACCAACAATGGGGCGTAGTATTAGTGAAACTTTTCTAAGTGCTGCTAAGGATTCTGAAACTTCTACAGATTCTATTACGAAATCTGTGAATCAAATGGTACCGCAAGTCGATTTATCAGCCACAAAAGCCGGGAAAAGCATTGCTGAAAATTTTGATTCCGGAGCGAAATCATCAATTGCAGCTCTTGATAGCGTTGGTAAATCAGGAAGTTCGTTACTAAATAGTGTGGAGAGTTTTTCTAACAAATCAGGTCGAGCAATTGCTGAATCGTTTGAATCTGGCGCTAAACAAGCCAATAATGCCACGGAAAGTATTGGGAAAACAGCTTCGAAAATGGTACCGCCTGTGGAACTGTCTGCTACCAAAGCCGGGAAAAGCATTTCAGAAAGTATTGAAGCCGGAGCCAAACATGGATCAAGTGCATTAGGATCTGCCGTTGATGCTATGAAGGGGCATTTATTGGCCCTACAAGAGTACGCAGATACCACTGGGAGTAAGTTAGGTGATTCTTTTGAGAAGCCTAATCCTAGTGCCAATCTGTTAACTGGTAGTGTTGGGAAATTAAGCGCAGCGATGTTGATCACAAAAGGAGCAACTACAGCACTAACGATGGCTAAAGGTTCATTAGATGGTGCATTTGGTCGTATTGATACTTTGAATAACTTTGAAAATACGATGACTCGATTAACTGGTAGCTCAGAAGAAGCCGCTGCAGGGATGGAAGGCGTTCGAGATGTCGTTGTTGGTACAAACTACATGCTTGATAGTGCGGCACAGACCGTTCAACGTTTAGTTATGCAAAATGGTTCATTAGAACAATCGACGAAAAGTTATCAAATCTGGGGTGATGCAGTTGCCATGTATGGTGATGGCGCTGCAGAAACAATGGATAATGTGATGGATGCCATGATCCAGATGCGAGCCACCGGTACCGTAAACATGGCTCAAATGGATCGGATGGTCCGTCGTGGTGTTGATCCTTGGAAAATCTATGAAGATGCAACTGGCATGAGTATGCAGAGTATTCGAGATGCGTTGCGTGATGGCGAAATTAGTGCCAATGAGTTTTTTGATACGGTTGAACAGGCGATGCGTGATGGTGGGAATGAATTCACCTCGGTTTCTGGGATGGCTCAACAAGCTGGGGATACTTGGGCAGGGTCGTTTGCCAATATGGCTACTGCAACAAGTCGAGGAACAGCAAACATTATCGCATCTATGGACGAGGCATTTGGCAAAACTCGCTTTGGCTCAATGAAAGAAAATATTCAAGGGTTTGGTAAAACTTTTGAAGGGGCGTTGAATAGTATCGCTGGTGTCATCCCTCCGGTTGTTTCGGCTATTGATATGATGGCTGGTGGGGTTATTGCTGTGAAAGACGCAGCTGTGACGGCAGCGCCTGTAATTATCGGATTAGGAACTGCATTTGGTGGACTACTGATTGTACAGAAAGCAGCAGTTGCTACAGCATCTTATGTTCAGATGTTGAAATACCTGACCGGTGCAACTTCTGGTGCGACGATGGCTAAAAAAGTTGATGCAGTTGCTACAAAACTGGGAATCAGTCTCAACTTACAGAACGCCACCACCACTAAAGCGGTTGTCGCAGCAAACATTTCCAATGCAGCTTCACTAAAAGGGGCAGCAGCTGCCCAAAAAACCTATGCGATTGCTGCTGGTGCTTCTGCAGTAGCGAAGAAAGCATTAGCGGCTGCTAGTATTCTGTTAAATCCTGTGGTCGCAGGCACTGCGGTTGCACTTGGTTTAGCTGGAGTTGCGGCCGCCAAAATGGGCATAGATTTCTTTGCAGCTCGTAAAAAAGCCAAAGAATTAGCTAGTGAATTAGATGGATTAAAAGGCGATCTTGATAGCGTAGAAAAGTCAACCCAGTCCAGTGCAAAAGAATTTGAATCACAAGCTAAAGTGATCGAGTCGAATACAGAAAGAAACAAGGATCTAGTAGCTGAATTACAAAGGCTTTCAGCAATTGAAGATAAATCGGCTGCGGATAAAAAATTGATGGCTGATACAGTTGATGAACTGAATAATTCAGTGACTGGTCTAAATCTCTCTTACGACGAAGAAACAGGCCTGCTTAATGCAACCACAGAAGAAATAAACAAACGAATTGAAGCTTCTAAAGGAATGGAAGAAGTCAATCGGCTAACCGAACGACAAAAGACGTTGAATCAAGAAGCTGCAGACATTGAATCCTCATTAACTGAAGTAGCCAAAGAACGTATGAGATTGGAGCAAGAAGCCTCAGAATCTGGCGTGGATGGAAAGAAAAAGGTTAAAGAATCACTGGAAGGACTCTCTCAGAAGGAAGATGAACTTCAAAGTTTACTTGTTGAAAATCAATCTGAACGAAATCAATTGTACACGGAGGAGCAAGAGAAAAGACGAGCAGTCGCAGAGACAGTCTCAGAAGCTAATTCACAGATGATTACCTCATGGAATGTTCTATCTGATGCACAACAAGCTGCCTTGGAATCTATGAATAGCATGTACAAAAAGCTGGTAGAAGAATCAGGGAATGCTTTTAAGCAGATTGAACAACAAGAAGCAATCAGCTTGGATCAAATGAAGGGAAATCTACAAAAAAATGCTGAAGCTATGAGAACTTGGTCGACCAATGTTGCCATTTTGGCGAAGGCCGGTGTAGATGATGGCATTATTATGCAACTTGAAAAGCTAGGCCCGGCGGGTGCGCTTCAAACACAGCAAATGGTTGATGAGATGGGACTGAATCTTGGTTCATTAGCGGAGTTAGGTGGAGAACATACAAAAAGCCTTCTGGAACAAATGGGTCTTCATATGGAGGACCTACCAAAAATGTCAGCTGAACAATCGGCGTGGTTTGTTGAAAATTTAGATCTTGAATTAGGTAAATTACCAGAAACAGCACAACAGCACATTAGTGATTTAAATGGGACTGCGGATGCAACGATGAAGCAAGCGATGGCGAGTATGGCAAATATTGTTGGTGAAGAAACGGAGACTGTTTCTGAAAAGTTTGGATTAGTTCCAGAAAAAAGTGAGGCATCTTTACGGAGAGGAACAGAGGGGCAATACTTTGCCCAGTGGGGACGTCAACCTGTCGAAGAAATTGGAGGTGGGATGGTAGAAGCAACCCCCAAAGTAGAGGAAGCAGCAAAGGAAGTTGCTCAAACGCCAGAGAGAGTGATGGGCCCTCACCTAGAACAAACAGACTACGCCTCAATGGGTGCAGCACCACCAACAAAATTTGGGCAAGGAATTTTAGATAATATTACTTCGGTAGAAGAAGCTTCTAAAGAAGTAGCTAATGTTCCGGAACAAACGATTAGAGAAACCGTGGGGATCGATAAATATATTTCTCTGGGGCATCCTGTTGGTGAAGGCACAAGTCAAGGTGTACGTGAAGGAAAACCACAAGTAGAATCTGCAGCAAAAGAGATTGCGATGGTTCCAGAAAATATTTTAAACAACGAAATGACTGCTAGTAACTACAATAAAAATGGTCAAAATGTTGGTGCCGGATCTGCCAAAGGAATAAAGGATAGTCAAGGGGCTGTCCAAAAAGCAGCGAAAGAAATTGCATTAGTACCAGGGAATGAAATTTCCACACACATGAATCAACAAGAATACCAAAAACATGGAGAAAAGGTAGGTAAAGGCACAAGCCAAGGTATCGCTGATACCGCCCCTCAGGCAGTTTCTGAAATCAATAAAATGACGGAAGCGATGGTCAAAACATCCAATGAGGGATCTAAAAAAATGCAGGAAGTTTTTGAAAAACTGACTAAGGAAATAGATAAAACTTTACAAAGTCTTCCTAAGATTGCCACAGCAATCATGCGTGAATCAAATCAAGCCTACAGTGATGGGATGCGAGATGCGAACGACACAATCCGTAATGGTGCGCAGCGCATGCCGGATCAGATGAGTCATTTGCCTGATCAATTTTATCGCATCGGTCAAAACTCTATGATCGGTTTAAACAATGGATTAATTGCCGGGCAAGCTCAAGTTCTTAGCAATGCAGCTTCCATCGCTAATCAAGTGGCACAAACGATGCAACGAGCTTTAGATATCAATTCACCATCCAAAGTGATGGAGATGGATGTGGGACGGTGGATCCCTGCCGGAGTTGGTGAAGGGATTGAGCGATTCAAGCATTTAGCGTTAGATGCCATTGAGGATTTAGGTGCCCAGCTTGTCTTGCCGAATATTCAAGCTGAGTCGGTGGCGATTGCAGGGAACGCTGATTTTGGTCGAGCTCTGCCAGTTTCTACAAATGAATCACGTACTACTAATCGAACGATCCATAACACTCCTCATATTGATATACATTTTGGCGAAATCACAATCGTTGATGATCGTGACATCGAGGAGTTAGCAAAAGATTTAGCTCAGAATACAACTGATGAATTAAGGAGGACGTTAAGAGATGTCTAACGAACCCTATTTTGAATTTAATGGACAGTCATCACTACAACACCGAATGACATTTTTGGATGACATTTATTTTGTTTCACCGGAAGCAGCACTTCAATTTGAAGAAGTTGACGCTCGACAAGGAAGCTTGGTTTATAGTGAGAACCGTTACAAAGATATCAAAAAAATATTTCCTGTTGAAATACAACGACAAAATGATCAATCACTTATGCAACAACTACAAACAATCAATCGTTGGGTAAAAGAGCCCAAAAATTATCAACCTTTCTTTCTATCATTAAATCCTAATTATATGTATCAAGCGATCTGTTATGAAGAAATAACTATTGCTGATCAGTCAAAAGATTGGATGGATATACGAATTCCTTTTCGCTTTGCACCTGTAATGTATAGCATAGCCGGATTGCAACCTAGAAGTATTCAAAGTGGTATTCAGCTTGAAAATCCAGAGCTAGAAATTGCATATCCCCTTATTCAATTCCACTATAACGCTACTTCAGATGCGACATTAAGTATAGGTGGGAGACAATACCGTATTTTGCGTTCCGCAGGAACAGGTTTAGTCACAATAGATAGTGAGAACGGATTAGCCTATCGAGAAGGAAATATCAATCTTTCAAGCAGTATCCTTATCCATACAGATGGCTACCATCCGCCCATATTAAACCCTGGGCTGACTACGATCACATTTACTAATCAGTTGACTAATGTGCGAATCACACCTAGATGGAGGGCGATAGCTATATGAGCATACCTATTTTATATAATAAGAACAATAATGACTATACAACATTAGGAATCGGACCTTTAATTCATGCAGGAAAAGTGTTGGTAACGAGGATTAGAAATGATTTTCCATTTTTGACTTTCACTTATCCAATGTTTTCTCCTTTGTTTAAAGAATTAGAACCAGGGAAAAAGGTTGTAGCAGATGTAGGTCCTGGAAAACGATCAAAAAGCCAACGATTTGAAATTGTAAGGGTAACTAAACCACAAAATGGTATTGTAACGATTTATGCTGAACATATCAGTGCAATCGTGGGTAAAACTGGCATTCTGAAAGGGAGCCAGTTTTCTGGAGTATCTGCTCAATTCGCTTTAAATCAATGGCTTAATTTATTAGTACCCCGACGAGATCTATCAGTATATAGTGATGTGGGAACAAACGCTTCAATAGATTTTTCGGAAATTGGCCATTTTCAAAATGCACAAGAAGTTTTAGGTGGAAAGCAGGGTTCAATCTTACAAAATTTCGGTGGAGAATATATCTTTGATAACAATGAAATTCGATTAATGAGTAGTGCTGGGAAAAACTCAGGAGTGGTCATTTCTTACGGAAAAAATCTGAAAGATTTGGTTCAAGAAAATAGTATTGCAAGCACATATACGTCGGTCTATCCCTATGCAAGAGATCCTGAAAAAGATGGAGAAGTATTACTACTTCCGGAAATTTATATTGATGGCCCTCATCTAGATAAATTTCCGGACAGGCTAATTCAAATGGTCGATTTCAGTGATAAAGAGCCTCAATCGGTCGCAGAATTAAGAACGTTAACAACGCAATTTATTCAAAATAATCAAGTTGGCGTGCCACATGTGAATCTTAAGCTAAAGTATGTCGATTTAGCTAAAGCGACAATGAATGAACAACATGCTTTATTAGAGGAATTAGAGCTTTGCGATATAGTAACAGTTGCATTTAATGAACTTGAGATTAATACCACAGCAAAAATAGTTGGCACAGTCTGGAACGTTCTTTTAGATGAGTATGATTCATTAGAAATAGGTGATATTAGAGGCACGATGAGTTCATCCATCAAAGAACAAGAAAAAGAGAGAGAACGATTAGAAAATGGAATAAAATGGCTGCAACAGGCACAAAAAGAAGCTTCCAATATTTTAAATAATCCACCAAAAGGACACGTGGTTATACATCCGTCCTTATCGGAACCGCAAGAGATACTTATCATGGATACGGAAAATATCAATACCGCACGTAATGTATGGCGATGGAATGCTGGTGGATTAGGATTTAGTTCAACAGGATACAATGGTAATTACGGTTTAGCAATGACCAATAATGGTGCGATTGTTGCAGATAGAATAACTACAGGAACGCTAAGGGCAATCAACATTATAGGGGTGGCAATTTCAGGAAGTACTTTTGAGACAACCGGCAGTTCTCGAAGACTGTTATTACAAAATGGAGAAATCACGTCATTTATTTCAAATGTTCGACAGATGTTGTTGTCAGGAAATTCGTTTACTTTTTATCATGCAAATAACAGAGAAGCAATGAGACTAGGTAGGGCTAGTATCACCTTTTTTAACGAATCAGGCGTCCAATCGGGTCTTTTAGCAGCAGGAACCAATGCCGGAACTGGTCAATGGCAGATGCATTTTTCTGCAGTCAATGGGAGTAATGTAGCTTTGGGTTCACAGTCAAGCAACAATAGTCTTTATACAAACCGTTTAATTGTTCACAGTGGTAGTAATGCGCGAATAGATCAAACAAGAACACTCTTTAATAACCATCACATTGAAACAGCACAATTGTTGAATTGTCGAGTTCGTGCTGGAAGCTTTACGGTTTCCAATAATGTGAATTATCAAGTGTATTCCAATATTCATATGAATGGTTTTTCTATTACAGGACAATCAGACATTCGATTGAAAAAAAATATTACCCCTTCAAAAGTAAATGGAATTAAAGAAACTAAAAAAATTAAAGTGATAGATTTTGAATGGAAAGAAGATTACAGGCCAAGTCAAAAGAGAGTAGTAGAAGAAATTGGTGTTGATGATAGTCCAGAAGTTTCCATTCAAAAAAATGTTGTAGCCAGAAAAAATCCTCAAGGAAAACAATTTGGTATTGCGGCACAAAGTTCTGCATTTTTACAAGAACAAAATGTAGAAGAAGGTTCACGTTATTTACTGATCAATCAAACAAAGCAGATCCATTTAAATACAAAAACTAATCAAGAATTGATTGAAATTGTCGAAGATCAAGAAAAACGTATAGAAAGCTTAGAAGAAAAATTGAATTTTATTATGGAAAGAGTGGAGGGGTGAATAATGAAATATGATCTATATTTAGACATCGCTAAAACGACAATTGACTATCGAGTAAACCCGATTATTTATGGACGCATAGGTGACAATGGAATGAATAATGTACGTGTCCATATCTTTAATAAGGGGCAACCTTTTAATTTAGCGAACACAACGATAAAGTTCGAAGGTATGACGCCCAGTGGTTCGAGGATCTCTAATACAGATGGCGTTTCTTCAATAGACGCTCCCTCAGGAAGATTTACCTACACATTTCCAAAAAATGGTTTTGATCATATTGGTTTTTATCATCTAGCTCATTTTTCTATCATTCAGCAGAATCAAAAAGCGACCACACAAGATTTTTCATTGCAAGTTTTAGGCACTGTTGACATGACAGCACCAGAAGCAGAATTAATTATCGTTGAATTCAATAAGTTGATTGAAGAAATCAGACAAATTCAAGAGAAAGAATTATCTTATGTAAGAGAAGCGTCCAAGGAAACGTTAGATGAGTTGAACACACAAGTCGAAGAGTTAATGAAGGAACCAGCTTGGGAACAACTGAAAGAAATATTAGATGATTTAGAAAAAATTCAACAAGAAATCCAGAGTTTGGAAATAGATAAAATCACAGAAGAAGTAGGAGATAGGATAAAAGATGATCTGATACAACGATTAGCGATAATCGACGCAGAAATAAATAATCTTGAAAAATTAATGCATTCCTATGAAAATAATATTCAACAAAAAGTAACACAAGCTGATCAAACAATAGATAAGAAAGTAACAGCTGCGAAAGAAGACTTAGCGAAAGAGTCAACTTCGATTAAAAATTCGTTAAATGATACGGCTACTAATGCAAAAAAAGAGATTGATGTAATAGCCAGTAATGCAGCAGACTCTTTAGAGAAAGTTCAAGACCAACTAGATGAGATTGAGAAAACAGCCTCTCAATTTCAGCGAGTAAAATTGACAGCTGATAATGGTCGATCATTAAGTCTAAATAATTTAACGCCGACGCCGACATCATATCTAATATTATCGAAATTTAGTGGAACGTTTTCCTTAAGTATAGAGGAATCTAAGTTGATGACAGACTATGACCAATTACCCGAAAACTTGAAAGAGAGTGGAATTATTGTTACTTCAGTTCCAGGTAAAGAAGCGGGACAACAATCGGCGGATAGTATTCAATTTGTTTATTCGGACAAAGATATGCAGTTTGCAGCACGCAGATTGACATTAAAAGATGGAACAATTTCGCCTTGGATAGAGGAAATGAGGGCGGAGAATTATGTGAATACAGCGGAACCTCAAGAAATTAAAGGGAGGAAGAACTTCCTTGAACGCCCTTTACACAATGGTAATAGCTTAGCCCAAGAAACCTTTGGTATTACGTTAAATGGTGGACGATTAGCAGGAGTGCCTGTTTCAAATGGCACTGTTTTAAATTGGGGTAGACCGTATGCTTATGATAATAATCGTTCCAAAAATAATAATTTTTTTTCATTATCTGAAGATACTAAAACCTTAACGATTTTAAAAGATTGTACACTCCAATTCACAGGGAAATTTACATGCCAAACGAACAATGCCAGCTATTATGCTTATCTTGGAATGCGTGTGAACGGAGCTAGTGACTGGCGTGTAGCTGGTATAGCAGGAACGTTAAATTGGCGGAATGATGTTGGATGGTTCATGGCAAGAAAATTTAATGCCGGCGATCGAGTAACGCTTGTGACAGAAACTAATTTTACGACCAGCTCAGTGAATGCATGGGGCGTTGATCAAGTATATATTAAAGAAGTTCTAACAGCATAAGGATAAATGTTGAGAAAGAATAATAGGTTTTACAAAATAAGATTTGAAAGGAGATGTAAGATGGAAGAACTCTATATAACGAGTGAGATTACTCTAAATAAAACGACTGACGAACGTGTTTCTCCAATACCAACCAATACGGAATTTTTCACTTATGATCAACACGTGGCAAAAAAAGTGATCAACTTCCAATTAGAAGGAGAACCGCTGGACCTGTCTGAAACAAATGTTATTTTAGGCTTTTACTTTGTGAACGCTGATTGTTCATTTTTGTTAGAAAGTGCCGACGGATCGGTCGCAATTGAAGACGCTAAACAAGGTAAGGTAAGTGTAATGTTGCCCAACTATATGTACGCCTATTCTGGTCAGGTCTTGGTTTATGTTTATGTAGAATTTCATAATGGACAATCGCTGGATTACCCAGTGTTTAGCACTCAGTTTCAAGAATCATGGATTGATCAAAAGCTTGATGAGATGGCGTCGTTTTACGTGAAAAGATTTGAGGATCTACGCGAAGCTGTGAAAGAAGTTATCGATAAATCAAATGAACAATTATTTCAATTACAGCAAAAAGTAGAAAAAATTGAAGATAAAGTAAATGAGACAAATCAAAAAATTGGTGAACTCGGAAAACTTAAAAAGATGTACTCAAACAGTATTGATTTTGGGAATTATGACTATTCAGGGAATGCCAATTTATTACCAAAGATTACAGCTGCTCATTTTACATCGGGAAATGGAGCTACAGTTGAAGATGGACCAGATGGCGAGATCATTTTCATATTGGACGGATCTGCGCAACTAACTAAATTTAATACAAGCATGCGCTTACCTGCTCTTCAAAATGGAAAGAGATACACAATTAGCGCCGAGATTATGCTGCACGAAGGTATAGAGGGAGATGCCTCTAATATTCGATTAACTACTAATTATTTGCCTGGGGGACAGGTTATGTTGGCTACAGATAGACCAACACCTACCTCTACTAATAGCTGGCAGACAATCAAGGGTACGCAAATAGCAACTTATGCTACGACACTGCCTCAACAATGGTATGTAGTCTTACAAGATGTTACAGCCTCGAGTCGAATTAAAGGGAAAATCTCTCTTCGAAATATAAAGGTAGAAGAAGGATCGATTGCTACACCTTATCAACCCAATCTACTTGTTGAACCGTATCAGATGTCGAAGATTTCCTTGAACGAAAATCTAGCAAACAAAGAACAAAATTTCCCGATAAGTAGTCGACAGTATTTAGTTTATTCTGCTGAAATGATTGAACCATTTATTGCTGACCAAACATATACCTTAACTTTGAAAGGGACCAAATTAGGTCCGCAATCATTTAGGGTATACACGACTGGTCCGAATAGTACCTCTAATATTGGGGACATGGAAATAGTAGAAGGAGTTGCGGATACTTGGCGACTGGCATTCACTCCTTCAGAAGTGAACTTGAATGGGAGTGTTTCCCCTAGTACGTTACAAATTTATCAGTTTCCTCAGGCTACAATGGGGCAAGCAACGATTGAATCATTAAAAATAGAAAAAGGTGATATAGCCACTCCAAATATTTCGGAATATAAATATTTTGGTGAAGGTTTGAAAGATAGTAGTAACCCAAATGATTATAGCTGGGATGTCACACCGGAATATATTAACGAACGTATTTCTGACTAATTTATTAGTTAAAAAAGAATAGGAGGGTACTTATGGAGGGGATTACAATCGGAGAATGGATCGCGATCCTAACACTCGGTGGATCGTTGATGGTGGGCGTGGCGAAATTTTATGCGATGTTCACGAAACTTGATCACACGTTAGGAAAATTAGAAAATACGATCATCCGGGTAGAAAAAAGCCAGGCTGAGTATGGCAATCGGCTTTCAATTATCGAAGAACAAATCAGATCTATTTTTAAGCAAATTGGAAAGGAGAGAAAATAAAATGACAGAAATCTTAGCTGCTGCAAGTATTATTACACCGCTAGTCGTCGGTGTCACGGGGTTAATTAAAACACAAATGAAGGATTACAAACTCTTGCCCGTGATCAATGTGATTGCGGGTATTTTGTTAGGTGTTTTATACGCAGTGACCCTAGCACCACAAGATTTAGCGATTTACGCATGGGCCGGAGCTGTTTCAGGATTAGCCGCTGGTGGATTATTTGATTTAGGAAACAGTGTTATTCAGTCGGAAGAATGACAAATTAGCAAAGGAAAAACACAGCCAAAGGGCTGTTTTTTTTATATAAAAAATTAGGAGGAATTGATTATGACAAAAATCCAAGATTTAAGAGGCGATTCAAGAATTTTAGGACCAACCAATGCCAAAAGAAATGTTTCTCAAGTAACTAAAATTGCTCGTCACCATTCCGCAACACCTACTGGAGACGTTTGGGCATTTCAGAATCATTGGAATGGCACATTAGGCTGGGGGACAGGTGGGTATCATGAAATCATTTTACGCGATGGTACCGTTCAATGGTGTTACTTCGATAATGATGTGACAAATGGTGTGGGCGGACATAATACACCAACTTACCATATTTGCCTTGTTGGGAATAGTTCATTTACAGCTGAACAAGAAAAAGCATTTGAAGAACGAGCAAAGGCGGCGATGCAACGTTTTGGTTTATCCGTCAATGATGTATTAGGTCATAACGAATTCAGCGGTCATGCCTCGAATATCTGTCCGGGTATCAATATGAATACGGTTCGTGAACGATTACGAGCGGGGAATAACTTAACACATGATCAAATTATTTTAGCGAGCCCACCAAAAACCGTTGGTAATTATGTAGGTAAGTTAGAAGTGTTTAATGAGCTATCTCTTGGTATTTTTCGAATTGGTGCTTGGTTAGTGCCTATCAACGGTGCAGCTCATTTAAATCAAGGATATGTCTTCTGGATGGAAGCCGACAATCCGGATGTTGAAATTGGACGTTGTCGCTCAGCCGGTATTATTAGAGATGATGTGAATGCAGCCTATGGATTACCTAGCGGCCTGCGATTTGGTTTGGATGGCACACTAGATATCCGTAAATTTGCAGGGAAAAGAGTCTTTCCGATGTTACGACGAACAAATGATTCGAACGGAAATACGATCAATGGACAAACAGTGGATATTCGTTTTCCAGAGTATGTTTTGACTATTCCTAAGCGATAAAAAAATATCCCCTCGTTTTGAGGGGGATACATAATTAGTATATAGCAACTGTTAGGTTGTGTAATTTTTATAAAGATTGTAAAATGATATTATGACAATTTGATCGGAGACTAGGTCCATGCAAGAAGTATATTTGTTTTTTGATGATTCAGGAGTTTTACATAGGAAAGCACCTAACAGATTTTTTGTATATGCGGGGTATGCTTTCTTTAATAAAGAGAGCAAAGAAATTGCGAAAAGAAAATACAAGGGCGTGGTTAAAAGGATAAAAAAACAAAAAATGATAAACGGAGAATTGAAAGCTTGCGTATTAGAGAGAAAAGATAAGTATGAGTTATACCGAGTTTTAAAAAATGAACATAGTATGGGCCTAAGTGTGGATATAAGCAGAGTACAAGATAGTATTTTGGATAATAAGAAATCAATACATAGATATAAGGACTATGTACTGAAAAGGTTAGTCAAGGAAAAAATAAACTTATTTATTAATAAAGGTTTATTAGATCCTGAGGGAAATTTAAAGTTATTTATATGTGTTGATGAACAAGCAACAGCAAGCAATGGTTACTACAATTTTGAAGAATCTGTTTATGAAGAATTGAAGAATGGAATACACAATTTTAATTATGGAGTATTTTATGAACCAATTTGGCATGGAGCTCTTGAAGTGGAAGTTAGTTATTGTGATTCTAAATGTAACTACTTAATTCAAGCTAGCGATATTTTGGCAAATAGATTATGGACATCCTTTAAAATTAATGATCCTGGGATGAGAAATATGCCTCAGCATTCATGTTTAAGATTGCCATAAAAGTTATATTTTTATTTGTAATATACTTGCATTTATTTGTTGACTGATTTATGATATGGTTACAGATAGAACTATTCTATACTGCCGACACGGGAGATACGATAATAGCTATTAAGCGTAATGGAAGTACGCCGTACTCTGTGGGCCACTCTTATCAGAGTGGTTTTTTTATTGAATATATATTTTTATTAGTTTAATAAAGATAGTGGACAATCTTAGGAATCTTACTTTAAAAATTATAATGTATAAAATACATTGAAAAGAAGTGAAGATAGTGGCAAATGTGTTGAAAGTAGCGAAAAATCATGAAAATTTGATTTGTGAATATACCCCATACGCAGAGAATACATCCTTTATTTTTGAAAAAATAAATCAGGATGGCTCTTATACTGTAAAAAGAACGTTTACCATCTCAAATAATGAGATATTAGAAGATAAGGAAAATTCTATTGAATTTGAAATTGGAAAAAAAGATGGAGACTATTATCATTTAAATAATAAAGTATTAGGAATAGAACACAATATTTTTATTTATGAAGATATGAAGACGGATATATCTTATTTCGTAGCGCATGAAAATATATCTATAATGAAAAAAATAGATGATATACTCGATGAAGATTTATTTATAGGTGGTAAAAACGGAAATTTACCTGAAAATATTTTTGAAGAATTAATAAAAAAATTTCCAAATAAACATGAATTGTATCTATATTCTTATATGAGAATTGGGGTTCTAATACAAGATTATTTATTAACTAAAAAAGAAAATCATATTGTCTACGAAAATTATATGTCAAAGAAAAATAAGAACACTTTTATTACAGATCATAAAGATATAATAACAGAAAAAGAAATAGCAGAAAACGAATACTTAAAGTATCTATATATAAAAAATAAACTGGTAAAAATGTTAGAAAATGAAACTATTTATTCAGAAAAAGATTGGCAAAATGAAATTGCAAAGATTCTTACTCTTATTTTTCCAATGTATCAATCAGTTGTTGAAGAACCAGTCATAAAAACTGATGAGGGTGATAAAAGACCTGATTTTATTTTTATTGATGTAAACGGAAATATAGACATAGCTGAAATAAAAAAATCATATAATATTCCTATAATGACAAAAACTCAATATAGAAATAACTATTATGCTTCTAAAGAACTAACAGGCACATTAATGCAGATAGAAAAATATATTTATCACCTATGTAGAACTGCAAAAAATTCTGAGAAACTAATAAAGAACAAAATATTTAATCAAACTCAAGAGGAACTTGACATTTATATAAGAAATCCTAGGGGAATAATTATTTTAGGGAGATCAAACAAATTAAATGCAGATCAACTAAGAGATTTTGAAATTTTAAGAAGAAAGTATAAACATATTGCTGATATTATTTCTTATGATGATTTAGTTCATCGACTAGACTCTTTATTAAAGAAATTTGAATATAAAACAATATAGATTGTTGCGTATCTAAATTAAACTACAAAAATATTTTAAATTCTAAAAAGGACTTATCCATCTAATTATGAATAGGTCCTTTTTTACGTTCGTCAATTAATTTTAGCAACTCGTTTATATTTCGAATCAAGGCCTAACCATTGATAATATAGCGAGTTTTTCTCTGATCAAAAAAGCACATGACTTGAACAATAAATAAAATCATAGTACCCTTAATTTATCCTCAGTACTAAGAATTCGTTTTTTAATACCCGCCCACTCTTCGGAGTGGGTCTTTTTTGATTAGAATTAATCAAAGTTTAAGAATTCTGGCTCTTTGTCAATAAGGACTGATGAGTGCAATCAAGTGAAATCCGGAAGAAGAAGGGCTCTTTGTCAATAAGGACTGATGAGTGCAATCAAGTGAAATCCGGAAGAAGAAGTGAACACTTCTTCTCCGGATTTTCTTCGTTATTTGACGTGAATGACTTGATTCGTCAAAAAGATTCGGATGCGCATGTTCTCAAATGATTTAAAGCCATAAGACACTCGTTTGAGTGTTTTGATGTGGGTGTTTTTTGCTTCAATTTTCCCATTAGAGTAAGGATAAATCAAAGAATGACGAATCCCTTCTTCATAGCTCAGAAGATTTTGTAGTTTTAGCCGAAATTCTTTATCTAATGTTTCTGGTAACTGATGCAAGAGAGTGAAAAATGACTCGTGGTCTTTGTCACGAAAGGCATCCGCTAGTTCATGGAACGCTTGATAGGCGACTTTCAAGGCAGTTGAAGCACTTAATAAACGGTCAAGCACCATGGCTTCTGTCAGGTAAGGATACTTTGGGGCACGAAAGCTACGCCAAGTTTTATATTCTGTGTGGTTGATATTCTTCCGATTTTTGGTGAGTAAGCGCCAATGGCTTTTTAATTTCCTTGGCATTGTCCGATTGCCCGAAGCAATCAGGCGTTTCATTTCACGGACACGAAAATCTTGGAACGCTTGATTCATGTGTTTGATCACATGAAAACGATCAATGACCAGTTTGGCATGAGGAAATACTTTTTTTGTTAGTTGAAAATACGCCGCATTCATATCAGTAACTAAATAGTCGACGTCAGATGGATTCACACATGTCTGGAAATAAGTGGTCAACCGAGACAATTTTCGAGTGGGTAAGATATCAACTAATTGCCCGGTTTCCCCATCGGCACAAATAAAACTCATCTTATCTTCTGAGGATACATGGGAACGAAATTCATCGACCATCAATACTTTGGGCAGGTGGCGCTTGGCTTGTTTTGGTAAATAGGTTTTTAACGACTTCAAAATACGCGTCACCGTTGGAATAGACACCTGGCAATGCTTTGCGATAAAAGATAAGGAGACCTTTTCGGTGAGTAAAGCAATGATTTTCATTTTTACATGCTCGGCAATCGAATGATTTGGCCGAACAAAATAGCTTTGGGCTGTCCAATGGGTATGGCAGTTTCTACAGTGATAACGTTGTTTCTTCAGCCGCATGATTAGCGGTAAATGGTTGAATTGATCGAAACGAATGCAGGTCATTTTCTTGCCATTTTTGACAATGACCGTTTTCCCCTTCGAATCTCTCACGGCAGAGCCACAAGTCAAACAAGCAGAAGTAGGAGGAGCTAACACTGCGTCAATAACTAAAGTATTGGTTTGATGGAACGTTTCGTAAGAAACATCTTGGATGGTTAAATATTTATCTGTTAATCGGAGCATTTTTTTGATAGAATTTTCCATAGAGCATATCGTCCTCTCAGTTGTTTATTTTGTGGTGATTTAATCATACTAGAGAACGATATGTTTTTTAATACCCAAAAAGAAAAAGTGGACTGACGAATCAGAATTGATTCATCAGTCCACTTTATTATAGAGCCAGAAGAAGTGAACACTTCTTCTCCGGATTTTCTTCGTTATTTGACGTGAATGACTTGATTCGTCAAAAAGATTCGGATGCGCATGTTCTCAAATGATTTAAAGCCATAAGACACTCGTTTGAGTGTTTTGATGTGGGTGTTTTTTGCTTCAATTTTCCCATTAGAGTAAGGATAAATCAAAGAATGACGAATCCCTTCTTCATAGCTCAGAAGATTTTGTAGTTTTAGCCGAAATTCTTTATCTAATGTTTCTGGTAACTGATGCAAGAGAGTGAAAAATGACTCGTGGTCTTTGTCACGAAAGGCATCCGCTAGTTCATGGAACGCTTGATAGGCGACTTTCAAGGCAGTTGAAGCACTTAATAAACGGTCAAGCACCATGGCTTCTGTCAGGTAAGGATACTTTGGGGCACGAAAGCTACGCCAAGTTTTATATTCTGTGTGGTTGATATTCTTCCGATTTTTGGTGAGTAAGCGCCAATGGCTTTTTAATTTCCTTGGCATTGTCCGATTGCCCGAAGCAATCAGGCGTTTCATTTCACGGACACGAAAATCTTGGAACGCTTGATTCATGTGTTTGATCACATGAAAACGATCAATGACCAGTTTGGCATGAGGAAATACTTTTTTTGTTAGTTGAAAATACGCCGCATTCATATCAGTAACTAAATAGTCGACGTCAGATGGATTCACACATGTCTGGAAATAAGTGGTCAACCGAGACAATTTTCGAGTGGGTAAGATATCAACTAATTGCCCGGTTTCCCCATCGGCACAAATAAAACTCATCTTATCTTCTGAGGATACATGGGAACGAAATTCATCGACCATCAATACTTTGGGCAGGTGGCGCTTGGCTTGTTTTGGTAAATAGGTTTTTAACGACTTCAAAATACGCGTCACCGTTGGAATAGACACCTGGCAATGCTTTGCGATAAAAGATAAGGAGACCTTTTCGGTGAGTAAAGCAATGATTTTCATTTTTACATGCTCGGCAATCGAATGATTTGGCCGAACAAAATAGCTTTGGGCTGTCCAATGGGTATGGCAGTTTCTACAGTGATAACGTTGTTTCTTCAGCCGCATGATTAGCGGTAAATGGTTGAATTGATCGAAACGAATGCAGGTCATTTTCTTGCCATTTTTGACAATGACCGTTTTCCCCTTCGAATCTCTCACGGCAGAGCCACAAGTCAAACAAGCAGAAGTAGGAGGAGCTAACACTGCGTCAATAACTAAAGTATTGGTTTGATGGAACGTTTCGTAAGAAACATCTTGGATGGTTAAATATTTATCTGTTAATCGGAGCATTTTTTTGATAGAATTTTCCATAGAGCATATCGTCCTCTCAGTTGTTTATTTTGTGGTGATTTAATCATACTAGAGAACGATATGTTTTTTAATACCCAAAAAGAAAAAGTGGACTGACGAATCAGAATTGATTCATCAGTCCACTTTATTATAGAGCCAGAATTCTTAAACAAAAGAAAAGCGCTTGCAATAATTTTAGACCAGGCTTAAACTACCCGTAGGCGCCATCATAAAAAGAGAGTATCGACAACTAAAAACTTCTTGGGGGAAGTGTATAGTGGGTATATCGATACTCTCTTTAATAATTATATCATACGTATTTTAGGCAGCAAAATGATTATATCAGTTGAATAATAGATAAAAAGATAGTAATCTTATTGTATCACCCTAACAACATTGCTTTTTTTACATCCCGCTCTTTGGAGCGGGGTCCATAAAAGAACATATTATTTGAACATAGCCTGAAATGGTAGTAAGCTTTACTTAGCTTCACTAATGCGGATTGAATCCTTTAGTGGCCCGCTCTTTATGAGCGGGTATTTTTTTGTTTAAAATAAGATTCGATCAAAGTTTAAGAATTCTCAGATTAAGACAAGGTACTTGCAATAATCACTGGTTACCCATAAGGTGTGAATAGGAATCATTCTAAAAAAAGAGTACCAATGGACAAAGTTTTAAAAACTTGGGGAAGTTTTCAGCGTGCGCATTGGTACTCTTTTTATGATTCTATCACATGTGTTTTAAACAGCAAGGAAAGCGTATTACTTGAATGCGGGGTCAAACTCTAGTAATGTGAACTTGACCATATATATTCATATGTTAACGTCCGTGCCACTCTTCTGAGTGGTATACATAAAAAAACATATTATTTGAACCTAAAGTAAAATGATAGTAAGATTTAAGTATCCACATCAGACATTCTTTATCCTAAGGTAGCCCGCTCTTATATGAGCGGGTGTTTTTTTGTCTAAGTGAATCTGATTCGATTTAAATAATCTAAAGTGAATAAGCAACAGCTTATACTAAATCGACATCTCTAGGATTGATAAATAATCGTTTTTTTTATTATATCTACATGAACTCCCGTTTGCTTCTCACTACTATTGGGATGTAATAAGAATGAAGAATGTATGAGTGTTTGTAAATTTAGATTAAGGAATAATCTGTGACATTGACAATAACAAAAATTATTCGATACAATTTGGCTATAACTATTTCATTATTTATATTTACGATTATATATATTGAAGTAATAGTGGCAAGAAGCTTGTTACCACAATAAATAAATTATCTACCAGATAATAGTTTTGACGACTCTTTTGACAATAATTTGTACCCTTAGCTCAGTTAGGCAGAGCATATGGCGAGTTAATAACTGTCCGGTCGTAGGTTCGAGTCCTACAGGGTACATATAAAAAACCTCGCTCATTTATCGTGAGCGAGGTTTTATGTTCTATAATATAAATTTTATTATTGGACGATTTATTGAATACCGTACTCTATAAATCCTCTTTGTATTTCTCCAGAGGATTTCATATCATTTGGTGTGCTTTGTAAAGCTTCTTCTTCGCTCATGCCTTCATATTGCATTTTATAGGCAACTGGAGACATCCCATATTTATTGATGAATTCTGTCAAAGTTGATGGTTCTGCAGATTGAGCTGCTTGTGTTGCAGTAGCCTGTTGTTCAGCTTCAGCTTGAGTAATGATGTTGCCAGCATCGTCTAAAGCTAATCCATTTTCGTACAATGCCATTCCAAAAGCTTCCCATTCTTCATCGCTCCAACTCGCTCTTTCAGCATGCGTAGAATTTAGCGTACGTTGTTTCATTTCTTCATAACTTTCTTCTTGCACGACAGTAGTCGAAGTAGTTGTATTTTGGACAGTAGTTTGAACTGGTTCAGTAGAAGTTGTTTCTTCAATGCTTGTTGTCTCAGTAGTTTGTGTATTTTCAGAGGTTGTTGAACTTAAAGTAGAAGATGTTTCAGAGCTGTCGTCTTTCTTATTAGTTGAACAACTCGACAACATCAGTAGAAATACCCCAGATAAAACTAACCAACTAAACTTTTTCATTTTTATTCCTCATTCCATAATAATTTCCGTTACAAAATTATCATATCAAATGAAATGGTAGCAAGGAAGAATAAATATTGAACAAAAAGAAACTCGCCCATCAATCGTGGAAGAGGTCTTTTTTACGTTCTTCAATTAATTGTAGCAACTCGTTTGTATTCCGAATCAAAACCTAGCCATTGATAATATAGCTAGTTTTTCTCTGATCAAAAAGTACATGACTTGAACAATAAATAAAAACAATACTTCCAAATAGTCATCGTCAATTTTTGAAGATTCATAAATATAAGGAAGTGCAGGTATTAACCAAGTACCCATGATTGCAAAGTCTAATATTAATAGCGAAAATAGTATACAACACATCGTGAATACGCTTCAATTCGATTGATCAACATCAAGTTTTTTCTGATGAATTATCCAATCGGTTGTAAACCTCGTGAAACTTAAAAAAGTATAGAATAAAAATCAAGAAAAAATCAACTCAAATCATATAACAATATTTTACAACTTATGGTTAAATTATCTCAAATTTCATATAAAATTCTTAAATCTATCATATTATTTGAATGTATAAGAGGAGGTGCGTGCTATTGAGTATTCTAAAATCGGCAGTGAAGTACAAAGTTACCAAAAAGGCTACAGATAAAGTAATGGGTGACGGTTTGTTATCAAGCGTTGTTGCTGCAAAAGCAGTGAAGAAAAGTAATCAGCGTAGTAAGCAAAGAACAAAAAAATAAAAATACTAGAAGTCCTGTCCTTAGTTAGATAGGAAATTTTTGTTTTTTAATCGATTGTAGTAACTCGCTCAAATCTTCAATCGGCACCTAACCATTATAAGAGAACAAGCGATAAGAAAAGCACATGACTTGAACAATAAATAAAATCATAGTAATCTAAAAGTGTCCTTGAAACCATTGATTAGTTTTTTTTTATATCCACCCGCTCTCCGGAGTGGGTCTTTTTTTTGATTAGAATTAATCAAAGATTAAGAATTCTTAAATAAACAGTAAGCGTTTGCAATAATTTTAGGCCACCCTTAAACTAACAGTGGGTATTGTTATAAAAAAGTATCGATACTAAAAAAATGATGTCAGCAAAAAATAAAGATAGGAGAGGTTTATATGAAAAAATATTTATTTATTTTCCTGGGTTTAAGCGTTTTCTTAGGTGGTAGTCTTTTCGAGAGCGTTAATAAGGTAGAAGCGCAAACTCAAACACCAACTAGTTACGAAGAAGTACGAGATGTTGAACCGTTTATAATCACAGGTTCTATGAAAATAGAAGGTAATACTTATAAATGGATGGAAGCATCTTTTGGTGGAACAAACAGGGGATACGAAATTAATCCGGGGAAGCATAGATATCAACTAAGTCCGAATCCCCACAATGATCCGTGGTATAACAAAAACCAAGCAAAATTTTATGGTCAGGGCGCAGCACAAATAGAAAAACAAGCAAATAGCGGAAAGTGGAATAGTAAAGGATGGCCAAGTACGATTAGAAATGTTACTATCCATGGGATCAATTATACCTTAACTAAGTAAGACTATGGGAGAAAACTTATACGATCACTAAATCAATAATGTTTTTTTACAGCCCATTCTCCGGAGTGGGTCTTTTTTCTGTATTATTCAGTAACTCGCTTATTAGTAAAAATGAACTTAAAAAATCTTAAAAAATTAACACACCGCCTCTATGAGATGGTGTGCTAAAGTATCGCTAATTAATTCGAAAAGTCATTGAAGCTTCTCTTCTCTGATTCCATAGAGCATCTCTGTACGATACATCTATTCTGAAATATTCAAAATCTCTAAAATTAGGAATTGTAACTTGATGAACAACATCAAATACTATAGAACCTCCCTCAATTTGACCATTATTAAGTAATACATGATCTCCTCGAGAAGTGACACCAGTTAAGGTGTTTCTATCAAAATGATGGATCCCAGGATTTATAGGATTAATCCCATATCTAAAGTCAAATCTATTAGTTACTTGGTTAAAATTTATAATATTAGGTTGGAAGGCGTCTGAAAAAGGACTAAATCCTTGTTGAGATTCAATAGAAATCATACTTCTTATATTCAAATTATAGTTGTTTTCATAATTATTTTCTGCTGCATTAGCATGAGTAGCATTGAATACAAGAAAAGAAGATAGAGCAAGTGCTGATAAACTTAAAGAAATAAATTTTTTCATTGTAATCTACCTTTCGTAATATAATTTAGAGAAGCGCTTCTCTATTATTAGGGTAGACCAAACTACAATAATTATCTAATGATAACAAAAATAATGAATGTATTTTAATTTTATATAACGTTTACATATGATTTATATAGGGTGATTCCATATATAATATACTGATTTTACAGATTCACAAAGCTTTTTGTTCTTTATTTAATAAATTAAAATTTGATTATACAATAATAGAATAAAAGATATAAATTAGAAGAATGTGTATACCTTTTTATATTAATCACAGCATATATATGCTGTGATTAAGGTAATTTTTGTTATCAAATAAAAATGTTCATCAGAACCTAATCTTCGTGATTAGAATTATTTTCTAACGCGAGATTAGTTAAATGTTAAGAATTTCTAAACACGTATCAAGCGTTTGCATTTTTATTAGGTTAGCCTTAAAATACATGTAGGTGCCATTATAAAAAGAGAGTATCAATAGCTAAAAACTTTTGGGGGAAGTGGGATAGCATGCATATCAATACTCTCTTTACTAATTATATTATACGTATTTTAGACAACAAAAGAATTATACAATCCTAACCATACGGTTTTTTTAATACCTACTCTTTGGAGTAGGTATTTTTTTTATAATAATATAGTTAGTTTTACAGAAAATATAATGTCAATTGGACCACTTATTTAAAGAAAAATAGTAGGTAAATAATTAGAAGTGAAAAAATTAGATTTAATAGGAGTAAAAATATTGAATCTTATTTTAAATTATTTTGTTTAATATTTATTAAGAGCATAATAACTGGAATCGTGATTGTAAGAACAATTAGGGCTAAATATATTTGATTGGCTGAAAAAAATAAAAGGTTAGAAGCAGATACGGATAAGATATGATAAAAATTATAGACATATATTGGTATCGATGGTTCTAATATTCCTACATCAAAAACTAGAAAATCAGCTAGATTAAAAAAAGAAAACAGAGTACCTAATCCACCGATAAAAAATAAGATGATCGGTGTAGACGAAGTATTTAATCGATTAGCGTTCAATACAATAACCTCCTCATTTTTCTTTGTAAAAGTTTAGAGCGAATAAATCATTTTGGTTAGAAAAAACCAAATTTAGGAAAATTGTTTAAAACTAAAAAAAGCTCATAAAAAGTTCATGTTTTGTAAAAATGTTAATTTTTTTTTACTCTACAGCGTACTAAATTGAAATAATCTTAATCATTTAAACGTATCTATGGATGATTAAAAAATGTTGTGACAATACTGTAAGCGCTTCTTATTGATGACTTAAGCAAATAGACATCGTTTAATTTATTCTTTTTAATACACTCTAAGTGTACCAAAAAAATGATAGGAGTGGTCAATATGAAGAAATTTTTATTAGCATGTCTAGGAATTTTAGCAACAGTTAGTTTTGCAGCGTGTGGTCCTAAAGCGTCGGAAAAGCCAAAGAGCCATTCGCCAAAGCAATCACAACAGATCCCTAGAAAAAAACAAAGTAGTGACACAAATGGTACTAAGAAAAAAGAAAAATCTAATAACAAGAGAAATGAACAGGAGAATAAACAGTCAAGTGATAGTAAAGAAAAGAAGAGCCAAAAAGTAAAACCAAAAAATGAAAGCAATTCTCAAAATAGAAAAAAACCAAATATTACGAACAAAGAATCAAATCATAATAATCTAGCAAATGTAAGCTAGATTAGCCTGCGATGATCTAGTAACCCAGCATTGCCGTAAAAAAAAGAACATCGATAACTGAGTATTTTTGTTATCGATGTTCTTTTAGCGAGATTAATGACTTGAACTTGCTGTTATTGTTACATAATTAGAAATTAAGTAAAGACAATCCTTTTTTGTAATATTGAGCCATTTCTTCTTCTGGAACCATATTACCACCCGTTCCCCAAATTATGTGTGTGCCAGACTTTATCCAAGTTTTTTTCAATGCGAATGCTCGATTTATATTCACAAATGATGCAATCCCAGCAGCGGATGAAGGTTCCACATAGATGTTTTCACTATCCGCAAGCAATGTTAGATATTGATATAATCTTTCATCTTGAACAGTAGAACTAGCATATAAAATCGGTTCTATGATCTTGCCGACTAAATGTGAGGGGCGCCCGACGGCTAATCCATCAGCAGCTGTCTTACCATCGATTGCAATATCTTGCACTGAAATTTTGTCGTGTAATCCTGTGTACAGGCCAAGTAACATTGACGGAGCGTGAGTAGGTTCTACAAAAAATATTTTTACAGCATCACCAAAAATGCAGGACAATCCAAAGGCAATTCCACCTGGACTACCACCTACACCACAAGGAAGATGGACATATAGAGGATGATCTTCAGATACTTCAATATTTTTTTCTTTTAATTGAGTTTGTAGTCTCAGTGCAGCTACAGAGTATCCTAGAAATAAATCTTTTGAAGCTTCATCATCGATGAAATAACTGTGGAATTTGTTTACTGTTTCTGCTCGCCCTAAAGCTACAGCTTTGCTAAAATCACCTTCGTACTCTTTGACAACAACGCCTATTTCTCTCAACAAACGCTTTTTCCAGCTTTTTGCTTCATTAGACATGTGGACAGTCGTCTGAAACCCTAACTTTGCTCCCATGATTCCGACACTAAGACCTAAATTCCCTGTAGAACCCACAGCGATTGAATAATTAGAAAAAATATTTTTGAATTCATCATTTGCTAGAATAGCATAATTACTATCAATTGTTAGTTTTCCAGAATCCAGCGCAACTTTTTCAGCAAACGTCAAAACTTCATAGATTCCACCTCTGGCTTTAATTGAACCAGATACAGGGAGATTATTGTCACATTTAAAATATAGTTTACTGTTTGTTTCGAAATGTTCTTTTTCTTTTATTTTATCCAACATGTTAGGAATCTCAACTAATTCTGACTCGATGATACCACCAGTAGCTTTAGTCTCAGGAAAAACTTTAGCAATGTATGGAGCAAACCTTTGTAGCCTTTTAGAAGCGTCTATCACATCATTTATGGTAAAACATGAAGTTTTTCTTTCTCCAAAATTTGGATTTATCCAGCAAACTTCTTGATATGACTGCAATGCAATTAATAAACGATCTGTTTTATTAGTCATTTTGGAACCCTCTTTCTATTTCTTAATTTGTGCTAACAATGGAAGAATTACTGATTCATCCCCCATGCAACGAAGAAATAAAAGAGTGTAGGGAGAGAAAAAAGTAAATTTATTCCTAAAATCCAAATGGAAATCAATTTATTATTATTAGTGAAGATATTGAAAAATAATCCAATAATTGAAAAAATGATAAATAACGAGAGAGATGATAAATAAAGATTGTCGGAAGAAATGTGAAGGATAGATGAAGTAGCAGAAGCAAATTTTTCAAAAAATCTAAACAGAGGGATGTTCGGATCTGCAACACCCATATGAAAGATATAGATACAAGTGATGTGCAATACCGATATAGCTGTGCCAAGAGCACCGATTACTAATAAAGAGATTGCTTTTAAAGGATTAGCAGATTTGAGTATTGGCATATAAATACCTCCTAATTTTGATACATTTAATTATCTATAAAAAATTTTTTTCTAACCATTTTTTTGTCCGATTTATTCATTACATTTTCGTAAGGAATTAAAAGATAAAGAGGTATGTATGATTGGAAAGCTTCATTTGAGAGTCACTAGAATTGTTATAGCTTAAGACAATTTACTTATTTCGAAGGTCTTAATTTTCAATGAGATAGCTACTTTTCAGAGTGATTGTCTTTTAAAAAATAGATACAACCACTGAAAACCAAAACAGTTGAATAATAATTAAAATGATAGTAACCTTATTGTATCACCTAACAACATTGCTTTTTCACAACCCGCTCTTTGGAGCGGATTACATAAACGAACATATTATTTGAATCTAAATTTAAAAAGATAGTAAAATGTAAGTATCCACATTCAGAACATTCTTTATCCTAAGGTAGCCCGCTCTTTTCGAGCGGGTATTTTTGTTGGACTAAAACAGCCACCAATGTTTCTTGACTACGGCAAAGGCATGTAGTCATAGTGACTTAAAATGAAATCAATAACATTATTTTTGCCACAAATTTGCCACAAAAAAATATAAAAGCAAGTAAATTCAGGGGAACGTATTTTCTGTTTTGGCATAAAAAATACTGTTAAATAGGGACTTTTATTAAATTGAAATCAATTGACACTACCTATATATATTTAGTTATGAGATGGAAGGGTCAGTTGGGTAAGTAAATGAATTATCCGGTCTCTTTGTCAATAAGGACTGCGGATACGTTCAATCAAGTGAAAGAGTGTGGAACGATTATCAGAAAATATCTGATGATTGTCCCACTTTTTTCCATTTTTTTAAATTTAAGGAACGAAAATTTTTAAAACTCATGATAAAGTTAAGAAAGAATGATATCAGTTGATGTCAGTTAAATATATGGGAAAAAATTTTTTCTGAAAATATTAAAAGGTTTATTCTTTTTATCAAAAAACTAATGCAGAACCTTGTGTATAAGAGTTTAAGCAACTCGTCAAGGAACGTTTGGGAATAAGTCGTTGTTGATGTCGTAATGGGATACTGTTGCGTATCAAGTGAGTATTCTTGGTAACAAGAGGAAAGCCAGTGTAAAAGCATTGGAACGCAAAGAACGTGTGCAAAGTGTGACCAAATGTAAGGTAGCGAACTTGTCGGGACGACAATAGAAAGCTAAGTTGACAAGACTTAGCCTCTCCGTGAAGAGATTTGCTAAGGGATTGGCATTTCACACTGATGGAAACATCCAAAGAAGTCCTTCGCCGTGAAGTGATTAGAAATAATCTATAAGACAAGAAACGCGTGAGAGTAGCAGAAGGCGGTATATGTTGATACTAATCATAATCAAAATATACCGAATGCCCCTGTGGAATTTGTAGGCTGTCATGCCTGACCACATCTCGTAAAGCTGCAATATGCCAGCGGTCGCTCCGCCTGGTACGGTATTGCAGAATGTGTGACTGAACAACATTGCAATCGCATGGCGTAGAGAGAAACACTCCGCATAGTTTTTTGGTAAAGGGCGTAAGCCTTTTTCTTTTGCATTTTTTTACATAAGAGCTATCCCAACATTTTGGCTTTTTGTTAATAAGGATGGATGAGTTCAAGCAAGTGAAAAACGGAAGAAGAAGAAAATTCTATTCCGAATTTTTTTATCTTGTATTTAAAAGAACAAATACAAGGAATTAAACGATTATGATATCAAAACTATATTTTATGATGTTATTAATATATTGTTTGATACTTCTGATAAACTTTGGTAAAGAAATTGTTCTGTATAAGGATGAATAGTTATAAATGTAAAATTTAATGTATCTTATATTTTTAAGTATAGAATCTAGTGCTTATTTTCATTTTAGACTTACACATAAATAGATTGGTATAATCAAATTTTTCGCAATTATCACGATATTAGATAGAATTTGAATTTTATTATCTATCGTTCTTTTTATTCGATAATATATAAATTAAAATTGAGGCGGTATGGAATGTTTTCAATATATATGAACGGGCAAGATAAAACGAATCAAATAACAGACTGGAGATTATGGAATAAAGGGAATAAATTGATGGTAACTGTGGATTTTCCATCAGGGAAGTCTTTTACAAAACCTTTAGATATATGTAAAATCACCCCTATAAAGGAGATCCAATCCGGACTTTTATCTAGAGAAAAAGATATTTACCAAACAATAGATCACGCTACTACATATGGTGGGAAATATGTGGTTGTAAACTATCCGAATGATCAAAAAAAATATATTATGAAGTTGGATAATGTAAGTATTATTGATCGTTCTGATTTAAAAAATGAAAATATATTTTCTTATTTTACTGATATTGTAAAAGAGCGCGTTCGACTTGCAAGTTCAGAAGACCTGCTTATGTATGAAAATATCGAGAGACAATTGAATAAAATTACACCCTATAAAGGAACAGCTTTGCATGCTTATTGTTATGGTAAGAACGAGATTAGGGAATCTTTGGAGAAATTTATTTTCCCGTTTGGAATCAATGAGAGCCAATTGGAAGCCATTGAAAATGCATTTTCTTCTCAAATTAGTGTGATTGAAGGCCCTCCCGGTACAGGAAAAACACAAACAATTTTGAATATAATTGCGAATATTTTAATAAATAAAAAATCAGTTGCAATTGTTTCAAATAATAATACAGCTGTTGAAAATGTTTATGAAAAGTTAGCGAAAAAAGATCTGGATTATCTGATTGCAAAACTAGGAAGATCCACAAAAAAAGTAGAGTTCTTTGAAGAAATGACAGATGTACCATCTTTTGATTTGAATTCAGACAGTGTTTCTTTGGAGGAAATTGCGACTATATTAGCAAAAGTAAAAAAAAGTTTAGCTGTACAAAATAAAGTAGCGCAGTTGACTGCAGAAATCAGCGAGTTACTTATTGAAAAAAAATACCTTGAAGAATGGCATGAGGAAAATGTACATGTCGATTTAGTTGATGTTCATAAATACAAATTAAGTCCAGAAAAGAGTTCTGATTTACTTGCTTATATGAATTACCTCTCTCAAAAAAAATTCTCTTTCAAAGAAAGATTTCGTTTATTGCTAGAATTTAAAATCTTTAGAACTAAATTTATCGAAACTTCCTCTGAACGAGTAAATTTTACATACTCCTTACAGTTCTACTATTATGAAAAAATGCTACATGAAAAAGAACAACAATTACAAAAATATAAGAATGAATTGAAAAAAGATCATTTTAAGCAATTACTAGACGATTTAACGAATAAATCAATGCAGTACCTCAAACAACAATTGTCAAAATCAATTCCAATGAATTCAAATTTTACTATGGATAATTATAGAAAAAATTTCAGTAAATTTCTTAAACGATTTCCTATTATTGGAAGTAGTAGCCATTCGATTATCAACTCGATAGCAGAAGGAGCAATATTGGACTATATCATTATTGACGAGGCCTCACAGCAAGATATAGTTCCGGGAATTTTAAGTTTAGGCTGTGCAAAAAATATTATCGTGGTGGGAGATCGCAAGCAACTTCCACATATTCCTGCAAAAACGGAGATTGTTTGCCCGTCACAATATTATGATTGTAGTAAATATAGTTTACTAGATTCATTTATTCAATTGTTTAAGGAAGAAGTTCCTATAACCTTATTGAAAGAACATTATCGTTGTCATCCTAAGGTTATCCAGTTCTGTAATCAACAATTTTATAATAATCAATTAATTCCCATGACGCTAGATAAGGGAGAAGCTTCGATTTCGCTGATTATTACTTCAAAAGGAAATCACACACGTAATTTTGCTAATTTGCGAGAAATTGAATCTTTAATGGAGATTGGTTGGTCTGATGAAAAAGATATAGGATTTATTACTCCCTATAACGACCAAGTTGATTTAGCTGGAAAATATTTACCAACTGAGTTTGCCAGAGCAACTATTCATAAATTTCAGGGTAGAGAATGTAAAGAAGTTATTTTTTCAACAGTGCTAGACAAGAAAAAGAAGAATCAGAAATTTATAGAATTTGTCGAGGATCCCCACTTGGTGAATGTGGCTGTCTCAAGGGCAATAAATAAGTTTACTTTAGTTACTGGAAATGAGGTATTTACACGGAATAATAGTAGCTTGGCAGCTTTAATTAGATATATGAAGTACTATGCCTCTGATGAATATTTCTATGAAAGTCCAGTAATTTCAGCATTTGATTTATTGTATAACGAATACGATCGTTCTCTAGAGAAATTAAATAACCGATTGAATTTAAAAGATTCAAATTTTAAGTCTGAGCAAATAATGGCTGCTATACTAAGGGATTTACTTAAAGAAAGTGAATTTACTTCTTTGTCACATCATAGACAGATTGATGTGAGACAACTTGTTTCTATTAAAAACAACACCTTTACTGAAAGAGAAATAGAATTTATGAATCAAAAAGCGAGTTGTGATTTTGTACTTTACTATAAGGTTGGTAAGTATCCGATAGGCGTGATTGAAGTTGATGGTGGGAAGCATGATAATTCAGTTCAGCGAGAACGTGATACACTTAAAAATAATATTTTAGTAAAAGCTGGTATTTCTTTGCTTAGATTGAAGACAATCGAGGGGAATATTGAGAGAAAAACAAGAATATTTTTAAATGAATGTATGATTAATAGTAGCGTTCAGAATAATGAATGAATTTATTCTATGAGGAGATGTCTAAGAAAAGATGTTTCCTCTTTATTTTAACAAAATTTTTAAATCGATTTTCAGAAATGATTAAAAAAGTATAACTCTTAAATTAATAATAAAGATAATAAGAGGAAATTATTACAACATAGAATTATGAGGATTAAATCAAAGCTATTTGGTTTTGTAGAATTGCTTTAATAGTAACGATTATGAGGCTAAACATACATTTTATGATGGTTTTATTATACAAGATTATTTCTCTGATAATCTATCATATAGAACGTTTATTATGCAAGGTTTCGAAACGAGGAAATAAACTTTTTAGAATGAACTTATGTAAATTTGAATTTAAGTAGTTTCCAATTAGTTAGGAAATAAATGGCTTGCTACTTATTTATAGAATAAATGAGAAAGATGGGGATGTATATGCCAGAATTTATTAATTTACCAAACTTTTATTATGACAGTGAAATTTTAAATAATGTTGATTTACCTGAAGAAAATCAATCTTTACAAATCCAAAGAACTTTAAAAGAAACAGAAAAAATCAAAAAATCTGTTTCTTCTTTGGAAGATAGTGAAGAAAAAAGAAAAAGGAGAAAACCATCTACTTTTCAAAAAGAACAGTGAGAAATTCCGAAGCGATATATTGTCATAAAAAAGAGCAAAATCCTGACGAAAGTGCTTATAGATGAGGACTTGCTGCAGTTGTTTTAATGAAATAAATCAAATAATAGATGGGTGAAACAACCAATGGTGTAATAGAAAAAAATGGCTGATAATCATTCCTTTTTGTTATGCACCAGTAAAGAAAGCGTTGACATTTCTGCGAAACACATTTATTATTAATTATATATCATCAATAAAAAGAAGAACCCATTTAATACGCGGCAGTATTAAATGCGAGTATGTTACTGCAATGCAGGCAGAACTCAAAAAAGATTTTAAGGCAGCGGCCCTTAAATCTTTTTTGAGTTCTTTTTTTTAGGAAAGGAGAATAGGGCAAGTGAAAATAATACAGATAATCAACAACAATGTGGCATTGGTCAAGAAGGGCGGACATGAGGTCTTTATTGTTTCCAAAGGTATCGGCTTTCGAAAGAAAAAAGGCCAACAGGTTTCAGAAGACGAGATCGAAAAAATGTATATTTTGGATTCTTATGAAATGTTGGAGCATTTTAGTTACTTGCTTTCAAAGTCTGATTCAAATGACATTCTTTTGATTAGTCGGATCATTGAAAATGCAGAGGAAAAACTTGGCATCAAAGTGAGTGATTACTTAACACTAACATTACTGGATCATTTAGAGTTTCTTTTGGAACGAGCTGAAAAGAATCAGTTTATTGCAAGTCCATTGATTTGGGATATTCGCAGGTTTTATCCTCGTCATTTTGAGCTCGCACTGGAGAGTCTTCAGATGATCGAGAAAGAAAAAAATCTCAGTATTCCAAGTGATGAAGCGGCTTCTATCGCTTTGCATTTCATCAACTTTTGGGACAATAAGAAATCTGACCGGTTACTGGAGATGCAGACATTGAGTGATATTGTCTCTATTATTGAAAAACACTACACATTTAAAATCGATGAATCTTCGACGAATTTTATGCGGTTCTCAACACATTTGCAATACTTTATCCAGCGGATCATCAAAAGTGAATTGGCACAGTCAGAAGGAAATATCTCTTTATTGTATCAACAAATCAGTCAGTTATATCCAGAAGCGTTCAAAGCAGTCCAAAAAATCAAAATCTATATCAAGCACCAGTTTAAAGCAGATATTTCCATGAATGAAGAAACGTATTTGATGATGCACATCAATCGACTAACAGAAAGGATTGGAAAAACAGATGAAATATGAAAAATTAAATAAAGCTATCATTGAACTGGTCGGCGGAAAAGAAAATATTGTAGCTGCTGCCCATTGCGTCACACGTTTACGTTTGACGTTAAATAATCGCGACTTAGCAAAAACAGAAGAAATCAAAGAACTAGACGGCGTGATTGACGTTGTATCTAATGATGTAGCGTACCAGGTCATTATCGGTACGCATGTCACAGAAGTCTACAATGAATTTATGTCATTGGTAGGCTTAGGGAGTGGAAGTGAGGTGACTCCTGAGAAAGAAAAATTATCATGGAAGAAAATTCCAACAGCAGTGTTGTCGGTCGTTTCTGAATCAATGACTTCAATTATCGAAGTGTTGATTGCGGCAGGGATGATTGCTGGGATTTTGAGTTTGCTTTCTTTGACGGGCATCGTTTCGGCGGAAAGTCCAACGTATCAAATTTTCCAGACATTACAAACGTCGATTTTCACCTTCTTACCGATCTTTTTTGCTTTTTCATCAGCTAGAAGATTGAACGTCAATCCGTATGTCGCTACTGTTTTAGCGACGACTGTAATGTCTTCAAATATTACTGGTGCGGAAGGGTTAAGTTTGTTTGGCTATCAATTACCTGTGATTGACTATTCTCATACATTCATTCCGATTTTATTAGCGATCGCCTTGTTGAAATTTGTGACTACTCAGTTAGAAAAAGTAGTGCCGAAAGCGATTCAGCTGTTTTTTGTTCCCGCTGTTTCTTTGATGATCGTATTGCCCGTTCTCTTGACCGTTTTTGGGCCGGTCGGTATGTGGATCGGTTCAGGGATTTCTTGGGTGTTCACATTGTTGTCTGAAAATATCGGCTATTGGATCGTTGTGATGCTTTATGCAGCTTTCCAACCGTTCTTGATCGTCTTAGGTGCTGCGAATTTCTTATTCCCAATCGGATTGACTTTCTTTGCGGAACTAGGCTATGACCCTGTGATCACTGGAGCTGCTACCATTTCAGATATTGCCGTGGCTGGAGCGATGATTGGTTATTTCTTGAAGACGAAAAAAGAGAAAGAAAAAGCGACATTTGGAACGATTGGTTTTTCAGCGGTCATGGGAATCACAGAACCAGCTATTTTTGGTGTTTTCTTGAAATACCGCCGTCCGTTTATCGCCGTGATTGTTGGTGGTGGAATTGGCGGTTTGATTGCAGGATTAGCCGGTGTCAAAGCGTGGACCATGGCTTGGGGGTTAGCGGGATTGCCCGCTTTCTTGATTGGTGGAACAGCAAACTTTGTTTGGATGATCATTTCATGCGTCACAGCATTTCTTCTAGCTGGAGCTGTTGCTTATGGGCTGGGGATGCCACAAGAAGATAAAGCAACTGAAAAAGAAAAATCCCTGACGAAAGCTGGTCAAATCGCACTGGAAAATGTTAGTTCAGGTGAGGTCATCCAGTTGAGTCAAGTTTCAGACAGTGCGTTTGCTTCAGGCGCTTTAGGTAAGGGTTTTGCAGTGATTCCAGATGAAGAAAATGGCGAAATTTTTGCACCGATCGCAGGAGAAGTCACCGTAGTTTTCCCCACAAAACATGCGTATGGAATCAAGACAGAAGATGGAGTAGAAGTATTGATCCATGTGGGCGTCGATACAGTGAACCTTGAAGGTAAAGGATTTACTAGTTATGTAAAAGTCGGCGATCAGGTAAAGACTGGCGATGTGTTGGCAACAGTTGATTTTTCTGCCATCCAAGCAGCTGGTTTTGATCCAACAGTGATGGTCGTTGTCACGAATAGCGCAGACTTTTTAGATGTCGTACCGTTGGCTGATGAAAGTACGAATCAAGTGTTAGCAGTGATTATTTAGGAGGTAAAAGGATGAAAACAGATTTTTTATGGGGCGGTAGTATCGCAGCCCATCAAAGCGAAGGTGGATGGGATCAAGGTGGAAAAGGAATTTCCAATATGGATCTCGTGACGAAAGGCACTCGTGACACACCACGAGAAATCCACAAAGAACTGAAAGAAGGATTCATTTATCCTTCTCATACGGGGATTGATTTTTATCACCGTTACAAAGAAGATATTCAACTATTTGCGGAAATGGGATTTACAGCACTAAGAATCTCAATCGATTGGACACGGATTTTTCCGAACGGTGATGATCCTGAACCAAATGAACAAGGCTTGAACTTTTATGAAAATGTAGTAGACACTTTACTTGCACATGGTATTGAACCGATCATCACATTCTTTCATTTTGAATTACCAGCTAACTTGATCGAAAAATACCAAGGTTGGACGAGTCGCAAACTAGTTGCTTTATTTGAAAAGTATGCTAAAACACTGTTTGAACGTCTGAACGGTAAAGTGACATATTGGGCAACATTCAATGAAATCAATCATTTGGACCCGAACTCAAAAGCTGCGGAATTTTTTACGTACTACATTTCTGGTCTTAAGTTTGAAGAACTTGAAAATCCAAAACAAGCAATCGCACAAATTGCTTACAATACGGCACTTGCTAGTGCAAAAGTCGTTAAGCTGGGACATCAAATCAATCCCGAGTTCAAAATTGGGTGTGTCTTTGGTATCAATCCGCAATATCCAGAAACGTGTAAACCAGAAACGATGTTAAACAACTTGTTGGAAAATGAAAAAGAATTGTATCAAATGGATGTAATGTGTCGTGGCAAATTTCCACAATACAAATTAAAAGAGTTTTCAGCACAAGGTATCGTGATCGAACAACAAGAAACGGATGCGAAAGATTTTCAACAAGGAACGATCGATTATATTGGGTTGAATTATTATATGTCCAGTGTCACTCCGAATGAACAAAAAGAGAACGAAGCATTCTTTGGTGGCATCCAAAATCAGTATCTCGAACTGTCAGACTGGGGCTGGGCCATTGACTCCGTTGGCTTACGTTATACGATGAACTGGTTGTACAGAAGATACCAATTGCCGCTAATGATCACTGAAAACGGGCTAGGTGCTGAAGACGTATTAGAGCCAGGAAATATTGTTAATGATGACTATCGGATCGATTATCTCAACCTCCATATTTCTGAAATGAAAAAAGCAATCACCGAAGATTATGTCGAATGTCTCGGTTATCTCTCTTGGGGACCAATCGACCTAGTTAGCGCTTCTACCGGCGAAATGTCGAAACGGTATGGATTTATCTATGTTGACTTGGATGATGAAGGAAAAGGCACCGGCAACAGATACAAAAAGAAATCGTTTGACTGGTATAAAAGAGTGATTGAAACAAACGGAACAGAATGATAAATAGAAAAAGCCCCAAAAATTGGAAGAATAATTTTTGGGGATCTTATCTTTTTATAGAGATGTTGCTTCTAAGGTATTAAGCATTAACTAAAAAATGTATTAATAAAAGCGATAAAAACGACGAATACAGGTATTGACCATGAAATATCAGTCGTTTTATCAAGGATTTTATTTGACGAATGGTTGAACATTTTTAAAATTACTTGAATTAGACAATAACCTAAAATCATCCCTAGTACATTTGAAGTTAAATCATCGATATCTGTTGCTCTAGCTACCGTAAACAGTTGACTCAGTTCAATCAATAAAGAAGTGCAAAAGCCAAATAAAAGAGAATAGCTGAATTTTCTATACGTGGGACTAATTAACGGACATAAAAATCCGATTGGTATAAAACAAATAATATTGAGGATATATCCTGTATTTATTCCATCGATGAAAGGAACAAGATTGATATTCGGATTGAAAATATTTTCCCCGAAGCCACTGATCCTGTTTAATCCATAAAGCGTAGGAACACCGAACACATTGAAGAATGTCACACACATATAATAAAATAATAAAAGTGCTGATAGAATACTTACCAATTTAAAAGAACCTTTGTTTTTTTTGGTGAACCAAAATAAAAAACTTGCCAAAATTAATAGGCCTACCAAGAATACAGGTTTTAAAGTCAAGATATCTATGATAGATTCCCAGAATCCGATTTGTTGTATCATCTTTTTCGCCTTCTTTCCTTAAGTGAATGATTATTTAGTCTGTATAATCATCTCATAGAAGGAGATGCTAGCCATCAGCCTGTAGACTTATTTTAGGAGTCATATGAGTGTACTGATAAACTGGTAAATGATACAAGATGAAGCCAGTTGGTACTAAATGATAATTATGATACGTAGAAACGATTGATAAAAAATGATTAAATAGCAAAATATAGCCCTAGATACTTATTGAATTCCAGTATATTAGGGCTGTTTTTGTGTGCGTATAAGACTGAAAGTGTTCGTATACGACGTAGATGATTCTTATCCAAACGATTTTCGGTAAAATAAATGGAATTTGCGTATAGTAATAATGAGTGAAGTCGAAAAAGGACATTGAGTATTAGGCTAGCTAATCGGGAAATAAAGGTAGGGAGAATTTACCTCTTGCCATAATTAAAAGAAGGAGTATCAGCTTAACTATGATATCAGAAATAAAAAATATTATTCATAACGATCGTTACAAAGTTTTGATTACTGAAGAGAATGAGTTTTACTTGATAGATGCAGACAGCCAATTAAAGACGTTGCTGTTTGCCCCACTCGGTTGGTTGGGAAAGTATGAGGGTGTCAAGATAACACAGAGAGACTACGATGATTTGATTGTTCAAAAAGTAAATGAAAAAAATAGCAACAATTCCTCGTTTTTATATACGTTGATCTTATTTCTTTTCGTCCTTTTCTTACGAATGTTTATTCCAGAAGATTCGAAATATAGCATGATCACTTTCCTTATCATTTTACTGGGTGCATTATTCATTAAATTCTATTTATCATACAGAGAAAAGCAACTTTTACATAAGAAAATTTTTTTAGAAACATATGAAAAGGTAAAAATCAGAGTAGTGCCTTTAATAAGAGTGGACCGTTTGTTGAAAATGATTTTAATAAACTTATTACTGGACGGTACCTCAATCGCTTTCTCATTACTGTATATAAAAAGGTTTAATTTGTTATATATGCCTTTTTTAATAATCAATTTTATTTTCTTGTTACTACTAATTGGTCGTGCTGCACTGACAGAACAAAAATATAAAGTTTCTTTCAACTGAAAAACAATAAGAAAGGTGCTATCTCCAGTAGAAAACTATTAGAGGATAGCTTTAGTGAAGAAAATCATGAAGCAACTATTCAATGCAACATTCGAAGAAAGTTTAAATCTAAGTGATGACACATTTGTTACTTTTATGAATAAAGATGTTAATCGATTGCCGGATCCAACAGGTGGTAAAAAGGTCGTTGCTAGAGTTGTAGGAGTACTATTACTTGCCTTTTTAATAGGAATCAATTATTTGATCGCCGTTATATCCACGAAAATTAGTGCAGGAGAACTAGGACCTAGTCCACTTCCTACACCAGATATCAATTTTTTACCAATGTGGTTGTTTTATTTATTATTTTTTGTGTGGGTAACTTTAGTTTTCATTTTTAGGGATAGAGGAGAGTATTACTTTACAAGGATACGAGGTCAATTCAACTTAAACTTATATATTATCTGGTTAGTGATAGAGATAAATCTTTTATTCATCACAGTATTTCTTAAACCACTAACCATTTTAGGTATGCTATTCCTGCTAGGATTGATCGGAGTAGTAGGCTACCTCGTGTTTAGGACTAAAAAACGTACGATTGAGTATGTGTTATATGAAGTTGAAAGAAAAAAAGATAAGGGAGATATGTTGATAGATCAAGTAATGAAATTAGCAATGAAATATGGTTGGGGAATTGTGACCGTAGGTATATTATGGAAGTTCGTCTTCCCAAACAGCGGTGAAGTAAGAACAGATTTTGTTGGATTCATCAGTATGTTAGGTATGTGGATAGCGATGGATATTGTCATCATTTTTGCAGAATCTTATCTATACTTCCCTTATCTATTACAAGGGTACTATAAGCGAAAATACGCAGAACAATACCGCGATTTGGAAGGGAAAACACAAATAGAATGGTATGGAGAGAAATATTTCAACAAGCATATCAAAGGAACAGCCAAAGAAATAAAAGAGAAGAACTAGCCAAAAATCTTTGGTATCAACGTCTATCTAAATGTAAATTTTGGCTTGAATATTAAAATAAATAGCCTTAATCTGATAAATCTTTTCTTATTCTAATGAATAACATATGAAATTTTTGCATGGTTTTTAACAAATTCTTGTCCTTTTACCTTACACTTACATGATAGGAATGCCTATCAAGAGCTTTGTTTTATTAAAATAAAAAACGTTAGATAAATCAACGAATGTTACAGTGTCATCAGTTTTTTATAATATAAATGAATGGCATTTTAAAAAACAGAAAATAATATATTTTTGTTGAAAGTAAGATGTTTTGTAGGTCTTTTCGCTTGATTTTCGTATATCTTTTATGAAATCCATATGTTAAAGTATTGGCGGAGATACTTTTGTTGGTATAGCTAAAAATTTCCAAAAGATAAATGATTGAATAAAAGTAAATTTAAAAATAAATAGCCGATTAGATGTCAGGGAAAGAGGTGAAAGTCCTCTACAGACCTACCTACTGTAAGGGGGATGAAACCAACATGACCACAGAGCATTCTGGAAGGGTTGGGAGTAAAAAGAAGCCAAGTCAGGAGACCGGTCTAACGGCAATGATGTTCTTTTGTAGGAGAAAGATCAAGCGTTTTGTTGTGCGATGGATCAAACTGTCTTCTCCTGTAAAAGGAAAGGCAGTTTTTTATTACTTTTAAAAGAGTTTGCTTGATAAGGGTATGGAAATGTAAGGGCTATCGTAAACAAAGTGATCACTGGGAAAAGTAAAAATGAGTCAAGGAAAGTGGGAATAGATGATGAAAAAATTATCGAAATTAGTTGCTGTGTTGGGATTGAGCGTAGTCTTTGGTTTAAGTGCTTGTTCAAATAATAATGATCAAACAAGCGGAACAGCAGAAACAACAACAGCTTCAGAAGTTGCTCTACCAACAAAAGATCGTGGTGGCGAAGAAATTGAGATTCCAGAAGAAGTGGATAAGATGGTTTCTCTAGTACCTTCAGTTACACAAGTGATCGATGATCTAGGAAGTAAAGATCAATTAGTAGCTGTTGACACACAAAGCCCAGCAATGACGAAAGATATCGATGAGTTGCCACAAATCGATATGATGGCTGTGGATGCAGAAACATTGATTTCATTGAACCCACAAGTGATCTATGTTTCAGATATTAGTCTGCATGGCTCTGAAAACGTTTGGTCACAAGTAAAAGATGCAGGAATTACTGTCGTGAATATCCCAACTAGTAATACCATTGAAGATATTGCTTTAGATGTCCAATTTATCGCTGACACTTTAAAAGAGCATGAAAAAGGACAAGAATTAGTCGATACAATGAACAAAGAGATCGATGAGATCAAAGAAATTGGCGAAACGATTACAGATAAGAAAAAAGTATTATTTGAAATCAGTGCATTACCTGAAATTTATAGCTTTGGTAAAGGCGTTTACTTGAATGAAATGATCGAACTTGTCGGTGCAGAAAATGTATTTGCAGATCAAGAAAGCTGGATTCCAGTAACAGAAGAAGCTGCGATTGCTAGCAAGCCAGACGTGATTTTGACAAACGTGAATTACTTGGATGATGCAGTGCAAGAAATCTTGGATCGTGAAAGTTGGAAAGACGTGCCAGCGGTGAAAAATGAAGCGGTATACTACATCGATAACGCTGCGAGTTCTTTACCTAACCATCATATGACAAAAGCCCTAAAAGAAATGGCTTTAGCAATCTACCCTGATGAATATAAATCGTTGGAAAATGAATAAACAAAGTCGGTTGCTGATAGCAGTTGTCTTGAGTATCATCGTAGTATTCTTTGGGATCAAAATCGGGAGTGTATCCATTCCTTTTGATACCTTGATCCAAGCATTATTTTCAAGAGGAGACAAACAGCTAGATGCAACGATCGTCACCATTCTTTGGCAGGTTCGCCTACCGAGAGTGGTTTTGGCGTTTCTTGTAGGTGCTGCGTTGGCTGTGAGTGGAACAGTCATGCAATCCCTTTTAGGCAATCCATTAGCTTCTGCCTATACGCTAGGTGTGTCATCAGGGGCATCACTTGGCGCTGCGTTGATCATTGTCTCAGGGATCACTTTACCGTTGTTCCCGAATTTTACATTACCTCTGACAGGCTTTATTTTTGGTTTAGCAACTGTTTTTATTGTTTTGATGATGAGCCAAAGATTGGATCAGCAATTATCGAATCAAACAGTGATTTTAGTGGGAATGGTCATGACCTTATTTGTGGGCGCGATGTTGACGATCGTCACGGCATTATTCAAAGATCATTTACAGCAATTAGTCTTCTGGCAAATGGGGAGCTTTTCAGGAAGTACTTGGGCAAAAATCCAAATCTTTTTACCCATTTTACTGATCGGGACTCTCGCTCTTTGGTTTTCTGCTAGTAGCTTAGATGTGTTATCTTTAGGTGAAGAAGAAGCAATGATTTCTGGTGTAGATGTCCGAACGATCAAGTTATGGGTCATGGTGCTTGCAGCATTGCTTGCAGGAAGTGCGGTTTCATTTGTCGGCGTGATTGGATTCGTTGACTTGATTGCACCTCACGTCATCCGCCGCTATTTCGGTGCCAGCCATCGCTGGGTCATTCCAGGAGCAGCACTGTTAGGTGGTAGTATGATGGTCGTCGGGGATACGATTTCTCGAACGCTATTATCTCCCCAAGAAATCCCGATCGGCGCTGTCACCGCATTGATCGGTGCGCCATTTTTTGCCTATGTTTATTTCAAACGAAAGTGAGTGTTTACAACTATGAAAGATATTTATCGAAGCCCATATGAGGCTTATCCATTTTTAGCAGACGATGCAGATGATTTACGCTGCGATTATGAATTACACACCGATCGCTTATCGTCAGAAATCGGCTTGTTGCGCGCAAAATGTGCAAATACCCCTTTTTACGAAGAGTTAGAGAAAATCGGTGAATTAGTTTACCATGCCAATGCATGCGTGCGTACAAAAATGACGATCACACAAGAAGAAATCGACTGGTTAAAGAGTCGTGTCGATGAATTGAATGCAGAAAGAACAAATCAAAGCGGACCATTCTTCTTACCTCAAGGAAGCGAACGAGGCGCATTAGCTCATATCTTACGTGTCGATTGTAAAGTGATCGTTCGTTTGTTGTACCGCCATCTTTATCAAGGGAAAAAAGTCGATTCAGGTTTATTAGACTTTTTCAATTTGTTGTCTGGTTATTTCTTCATGATTGCGATGAAATTCAACCGAGAAGACGACGTAACGGAAATTCCTTTTGTCAGCAGAAATTACCGCTAAAGGAGGAAAAGTGATGACCTTGAAGCTATCGCAAGTCACAGCTGGCTATGGCTCAGTAAAAATCATCAAAGAAGTCTCCTTCGAGCTGAACAAAGGTGAGAACCTATGTATCCTAGGACCTAACGGCTGTGGCAAGACGACCGTATTGAAATCAATTGCAGGCATCCTTTCCTACGAAGGATCGATCACGATCGATGGAAAAGAAGTCCGAACGATGAAGCGTAAAGAAGCCGCACGAAAAGTCGCTTTACTCAGCCAGTTTTCAACTACTGCCTTTGATTACACCGTCTATGAAACCGTCATGATGGGGCGTTATACGCACATCAAACAAGGACTATGGTCAGTCACGACAGCAGAAGACCGAGAAAAAGTCATGGAATGTCTGGAACTAACCAATCTGTTAGAATTGAAAGACCACCCAGTCAACCAACTTTCCGGTGGCCAAAAGCAACGCGTCTTCCTTGCCAAAGTATTAGCCCAAGACCCAGATATTCTATTATTGGACGAACCCAATAATCATCTAGATATCAAACACCAGCTCGAACTCATCGGCTATTTAAAAGACTGGGGCAAGAACCAAGACAAAACAATCATTGGAGTCTTCCACGACATCCGCTTAGCTCTGTCATTAAGCGATCAAGTCCTATTCATGAAAGCAGGCCAAGTGATCAAACAAGGCCCATTTCTGGAAACAGCTTCAAGGAAACTACTCAAAGATATCTTTGATGTGGATCTAGTGAAACATTTTAAGGAGCAGAGCGAGATTTGGGAGAAGTTGGGGTAAGGGTAAGTACAAAAGTTGATATGTAAAAAACTAAGACTTTGAGCGAAGTCTTAGTTTTTTTATACATAATCGTTTTATCGCATTATTTGGCGTATATATAAGTGACACGATTATTTGCTATAATACAAATAAATCAGTTGAAGATAATATTTTTGGGGAGTTGCCAAGTAAGAACAATGTTCGATCGAGTTACATATGATCTGAATTAAGTATCGTGACAATTTTAGCAACTATTTTTATAAAATACAGGTGGAATCAAGAAGGGAGAATAAGTCAAATTGAATGAAATCCAATTTTTGATGTATGAAGACAGTGAGAAAGTGGAAGTAGTGGTGCAAGAGGAAACCATTTGGGCAACACAAAAGACAATTTCGAAGCTTTTTGATGTTGGCATTCCAACAATTAGTAAACATCTGAAAAATATATTTGATTCTGGTGAATTGATAGAAGATCGAACTATTTCCAAAATGGAAATAGTTCAAAATGAGGGTGGAAGGTCAGTAAAAAGGGCGACCACATTTTATAATCTTGATGTCATTATTTCTATTGGCTACCGAGTCAACTCGCAAAAAGCAACGAAATTTCGTATTTGGGCAACGGATGTCTTAAAAGACTATATTCGAAAAGGATTTAAAATTGATGTCGAACGAATGAAACAAGGTGAACATACGTTTAGTAAAGACTACTTCCGAGTGCTACTCGAAACGGTTCGTTCAATTCGTGCAAGTGAGCGCCGTATCTGGCAACAAATCACTGATGTTTTTGCAGAAATTTCTTATGATTATGATAAAAATGCAGAGGTAACAAAGCAATTTTATGCAACTGTACAAAACAAATTCCACTATGCGATTACAGGAAGAACAGCCGCAGAAATCGTTTATGATAGAGCGGATAAAACGAAAGAAAATATGGGCTTACCACTTGGAAACATTCACCAGATGGGCGGATACTACAATCGGATGTCGCAATAGCTAAAAACTATTTGACTGAAAAACAAATTCGTAGTTTGGAGCGAAATGTTTCCTCTTACTTTGATTACGTAGAACGCCTCTTAGAAGATGAGATATTACTTAGCATGGAAGATTTTGCCAAAAGTATTGATGAATTTTTAACTTTCAATCGTTATCAGATCCTTGAAGGAAATGGAAAAATTAGTAGTAATATAGCCAAGAACAAAGCAATTAATGAGTATAAGGAGTTCAATAAGCATCAAAAAATCGTTTCTGATTTTGACAAAGAAATGATGAAAATTAGGGGAGAAATGGAATAGTTGAAAATATGGAAATTTGAAGAAATAAATACTTTAATAACTGTCAACTAGAAGTAATAGTTATATTATAGTAATCAATGTGGTTGGTGTTTTTTAATGATTGAATTTGTAAAGATAAATAGTATGGCGTAAACCAGATCTATATACATGAAATACATTTAATTAAATACTTGACCAGTCAACATTTGGAGTGATACCCTTATTTTAGATGAAATACCCCTTCCGGAAGGGTAGATAGTAACGGGTAAAAGCGAAACTATTTTTAGGATTAATGATGTTAGAACTAAGTATTGTCTTTTGTACTTAGTTTTAACATCATTTTTTTTAAAAAATTTATTAGTGCGTATAAATTGTGATGGTCGATTTAAGCAGAAACAAGCTTAGATTGACTAGTGTAACTTCTTTTCAAAGGATGTTGATTAAGAGGAATCTCAGAATGGTTCTTTCATATTCTTTCTTTTTATGTTTTAGAGAAATAAAAACTTGTTAAACAAGATAATAAAGTAACGATTCAAATAAAAAGATAGATTTATTACAACGATTTCACGAAGCGAACGTTAACAAGATAATAAAAGTTAACTATAAGTATTAAGTGTTCTTTAAATGGTCGATTTTTCAAAGATAAACAGCATGGCATAAACCAGATCTACCTGTATATAGGTTTTTCTGGTTTTTTATTTTCATTATTTTAAAACCTATGTTTTGTATAAGCATGGTATAATAAAATTGTGTATTCTAACTCTCGCACCATTACAGCGTAAGTTAAAATAAGTTGAAAATCACTAGAAAATTGAATAATAAGAATAGAAAGGAACGATGAAATGGCAGAGGCAAAGTTTGAGGCGGCTTTGATTAAAAAGCTAGAAGCTGAAGGTTGGACTTATCGAAAGGATTTGTCTAATACCAGTATAAAAACAATTGAACATCATTGGCGTGAAGTTTTAAATCAAATAAATGCACACAAATTAAATGGTGTACCTTTATCTGATATCGAATTTGGTCTGATTCTGCAAGAATTACAACGAATCAAGACACCTTATGATGCTCAACTGTTGTTAATTGGCGCAGGTGGTGTAGGATCGATTCCTATCACACGTGACGATGGTTCAAGTTTGGAAGTTGAGATTTTCTATGAGGACGATGTAGCAGGGGGGCGTTCTCGTTATGAAGTTGTGAGTCAAGTAAGTTTCACAGAATTGCCGAAAGGTTTATCAACTAAGCGTATCATTGACATTGCGTTGTTAATAAATGGTATACCAGTTTGTCATATTGAAGAAAAGGACGAACATCTACAAAATCAATGGCGAGCTTTTGAACAGTTAAAAGGCTATCATGGAGATGGATTATATCAAGGATTATTTGCTTTTGTTCAAGTACAATTTATTTTGAGTCAACATTCAGCTCATTATTTTGCAAGACCGAATGCTTTTGAAAATTATAATAAAACATTTGTATTTGGGTGGCGAGATGAAAATAATAGAGATATCACTGATGCATTTGAATTTGTGCATCAAGTGATGGGGATTCCTGCATTACACCGATTGATTACTGTTAATATGATACCTGATGCCTCAAGTGATAATTTAATGGTAATGAGAAGTTACCAAATTCAAGCAACACGTCAAATATTGCAACGTATGAAAGATATGGAAGCAAGCGGACTCATTCAAAAAGAAGGTGGATATATTTGGCATACCACTGGTTCAGGTAAGACGGTGACATCCTTTAAGGTGGCTCAATTATTAGCCTCATCACCAAGAATTCGAAATGTATTATTTATCGTCGACCGAGTCGATCTTATAGATCAAACACTGGAAAACTTTAAAGATTTTGCATATATCCATTTTAAAAAGCGCATCAAAAAAGTTAATGGGCATGAACTTAAACGTGAATTGCAACATAAAGGTGCTTCACAAATTTTATTGATTTCTGTTCAAGGATTAACAAAAGCAGTAAAAAAAGGATTGGAAAATGATGATTGGAACGTGATTATCATGGACGAAGCCCATCGAAGTGCAAGTGGTGATTCGGTTAAGTTGATAAAAAAAGCATTTAAAAAAACAACCTGGTTTGGTTTTACTGGCACACCAAATTTTTATAGCGATGAGATAAATGATATAAAAACAAGCAGGGAAATATCGACGCATGACATTTTTGGCAAAAGATTGCACACATATTCTATAAAAGATGCTATTGGAGATGGCAATGTTTTAGGATTCGATGTAACTTACTTCAAGCCGCATTGGGTGATTGAAAACCCAGTTGAGGAGTTCTCTGAAAGAGACTATGAAAAAGAAATTTATCAAAGTGATGTCTATAGGCAAGAAGTAGTCCAAGATATTCTTGAGAATTGGAAGAAGACTTCAAGTGGTGCTTTAATCGCTGGAAGACGTGAAGAAAATGCGTTTCAAGCAATGCTTGCTGTCTCAGGAAAACAAGCAGTCATACATTATTACAATATTTTTAAAGCTAAAGCACCATATCTTAATGTTGCAATGACTTTCTCACGGGATGAGTCCAATGAACACGGTACAAAGGAACAGAATGAAGCTCTAAAAAAAGCAATCAAAGAATATACTGAAAAGTACAATGTTCCTAGTATTCTGGATGCAAAAGATCCCGCCCGTGCATATATGTTGGATATCACCAAAAGACTTGCTCGAAAAAAGCCATACAATCAAGGGAATTATCTAGATCGGTTAGATTTAGTAATCGTTTCAGACCAACTATTAACTGGGTTTGATTCTAAGTATATCAACATGATCTACATGGATAAAATGCTTAAAGAAGGAATGCTCATTCAAGCCATGTCTCGAACAAATCGAACGCTTGATCGTAATAGTAAGCCGCATGGAAAAGTGCGCTTCTATCGACAAGGGGATGAAATGCAAGGATTTGTTGAGAATGCTTTACGCATCTATACAAAAGGTGGTAATGATACTTTAGAAGAGGCAGAAAAAGAATCCGCTGATGAAGAAGGAAAAGATTTACGAAATGACGATATATTAGCTAAACCACAGAGTCATCAAATTCTTGAACTAGAAGAATTTATTGCAAGATTGAAAGAACTTTCTGGTAATGATTTTAGCCAAATTCCCCGTGGATTCAATGACTTAAAAGAGTTTGTAAATCTAGGGCTGTCTACTCAAAATAAGGTTCAAAGATTGATACAACAAGGGTATGAATTAGGCAGTGAAATCGAAGAATTAGATGCAAATAACAATCCAACTGGTAACATGGTTCGTCTAAATATATCTAGTATTGAAGAGTTTGGTGCGTTGCAAGCTCGTCTAAATGATGCGAGAGAACGGTTGCCCGAAAAAGAGCGCCCAGATTTAACTGAAATAAAAGTTGGTATTGAACTGTATAGCCACCAAATTATTGATTATGACATGTTAGTTGAACTACTTAATACATTTATGGATGATAAAAGCACGACGAATAAAGAAGCAATTGAAAAACATATTACACCGATGGATGAAGAAAGTCGTCAAGAAATCAATGAAATTGTTGATGACATTGAATCAGGTGAAATTACAAAACATTTTACAACCGAAACGCTCCAAAGTACAAGAATGAAAAAGCGTAATGAGCGTCGAGAACTGGAGATTCGTCGATGGGCTGCAAATAACGATATTAATAGTAATCTTATTTTAGAAGCATATGAGGCGTATATGCCTGGACACACACTAATTGAAAATCCCGAGCTTGCAGATATTGTTCATCGAATTGAACAGGTTGAGAATATCGGGTTCTTCGAGGCGTCGGAGTTTGAAGATTCTTTACTGAATTTTTTTGAAAGATTTTAAATAAAATAATGGAATAGAAAGAGGTCAAAAGAATCATGGCTTTATCTACAGAACAACAAAATAAGATGTGGGCGATGCTCAATCAAACACGAGGACAAATTGGTTTAACAGCATATAAGGATTATATTTTTGGACTTCTATTTTATAAATATCTTTCTGAGAAAGCTAAAAATTGGCTAAAGGATGTTTTACGTGGAGAAACATGGGAAAGTATTTATGCACAAGATCCAGTTAAAAGTTTGGACTACATGAAAAAAAATCTTGGTTACGCGATACAACCAGGTAATTTCTTTTCTGATTGGAAAAAAGCGATTGATGAAGATCAGTTTAGTATCGGACTAATGACAGAGACATTTGGGCATTTTAATCAGCAAATTGCTTTTGCTGCAAAAGGTGACTTTGAAGGTATTTTTGACGGAATGCGTTTTGACAGTGCAGACTTAGGTGCCAATGCGCAAGCTAGAGCAAGTGTAATGATTTCAATGATTGAATTGTTATCTTCTCCTGAATTTGATTTATCAGGTGGCGATGATGCGATGTCCGATATATATGAATATTTGGTAAAACAATTTGCTACAGTCTTAGCATCTGATATGGGGCAATATTATACACCAAAAGAAATATCTGAAATCATGGCTCGGATTTTAACGTATGGTAGAGAAAATGAAGAACGTTTCTCTATATATGATCCAACAGTCGGGTCAGCTTCTTTACTTTTGACGACTGCTAGTTATATGAAAAATTCACATAAACGTGGCATGATCAAATACTATGGTCAAGAAAAAGATGCAACACCTTACCGTTTAGCTAGAATGAACTTGATGATGCATGGGGTCGAATATAATGATATCAGTATAAATCATGCAGACACACTAGAAAGTGACTGGCCAGATGGTGTGGTTGAGGGAAAGGATAATCCTCGAATGTTTGATGCAGTGATGGCTAATCCACCGTATTCAGCTCACTGGAACAGTAAAGACCGTGAAGATGATCCTCGTTGGCGTGAGTACGGAGTTGCGCCAAAAACAAAGGCAGATTATGCCTTCTTACTACACTGTTTATATCATTTAGAAGATAATGGACGAATGGCAATCATTTTACCGCATGGTGTTTTATTTAGAGGTGCAGCCGAAGGTAGAATTCGTAAAGCGCTAATTGATAAACATCAAATTGAAGCGGTTATCGGATTTCCTGATAAGCTATTTTTAAATACCTCTATTCCCGTTTGTGTTTTAATCTTGAGAAAAAATCGTACGGAGTCAGATGTATTGTTTATAGATGCAAGTAAAGAATTTGAGAAGTTGAAAAATCAAAAACGATTACGTTCAGAAGATGTGGATAAAATTGTTGACACAGTAGTTCATCGCAAAGAAATTGAAAAGTATTCGCACTTAGCTACGCTAGATGAAATCAAAGAGAATGAGTACAACCTGAATATCCCACGTTATGTCGATACTTTTGAAGAAGAAGAGCCAATCGATATTGTTGAAGTTAGTAAAGAGATCATTAAATTAAACGCTGAAATAAACCAAGTAGAATCAGAATTTTTATCGATGTTGAATGAATTAGCAGTTACTCCTGATACGAAAGATTTGATTGAAGCAGCAAAAGGAGTGTTTGAATAATGAGTAAGAAAAATGTTCCAATGCTTCGGTTTGAAGGGTTTAGTGATGCTTGGGAACAGCGTAAGTTTGAGTCTCTACTAGATAAAAATGATGGGATTCGTAGAGGGCCCTTTGGTAGTGCCTTAAAAAAAGAGTTTTTTGTTTCTAAAAGTGAATACGTTGTTTATGAACAACAGAATGCAATATATGATAGCTATGAAACCAGATACAATATCAGTAAAAAAAAATTTGAAGAGTTAAATAAATTTGAGTTAAAGCCAGAAGATTTTATAATGAGTGGTGCTGGAACTATTGGCCGAATATCTAGGGTACCAAATGGGATAAATAAAGGTGTATTTAATCAAGCCTTAATTAGATTTAGAATAAACAAGTCAATTACAGATTCTGAATATTTTATTCAATTTATTCGAGCTGACTTTATGCAAAAAAAATTAACTGGAGCTAATCCAGGTTCAGCAATTACAAACCTTGTACCAATGGCAGAAGTAAAAAATTGGATAATAAAATTCCCGAAAATAAAAGAACAACAAAAAATCGGTTCATTCTTTCAGCAACTAGACGACACTATCGCTCTTCATCAACGTAAGTTAGAGCAATTGAAGCGATTAAAGCAAGGGTTTTTACAGGTTTTATTTGCGAATGACACAACTGTTCCGAAAGTGCGTTTTGCTGGTTTTACCGAGGAATGGCAACAGCGTAAGTTTTCTGAAGTACTTAAAGTTAACTCTGGTCGTGACTACAAACATCTTGAAGAAGGAGATATTCCTGTTTATGGAACTGGCGGATACATGTTAAGTGTTAACGATAAACTATCTGATATCGATGGTATTGGAATTGGACGAAAAGGAACCATTAATAAGCCACAATACCTTAAGGCACCATATTGGACAGTAGACACACTATTTTATATCACTGCAAAGAAAGGATATAATCTTAATTACCTATATTCAATGGTTCAGCGTATTAATTGGAAACGTATGGATGAGTCAACTGGTGTGCCCAGTTTATCTAAAAATGTCATCGAAAAAGTCCACAAAGAATTCCCAAGTTACGACGAGCAAGCAAAAATTGGTTTCTTCTTCAAACAGCTTGACGACGCTCTCGCTCTTCATCAAAAGAAACTCTCTCAACTAAAAAACCTAAAAAAAGCATTCCTACAAAAAATGTTTATATAAAAAGGCGCCCAGCGCCTTTTTATCATATAAGAGAAGATAAATGTCGCATAATCTTATCATTGTCTTGGTTTTCTAATTCTTGAATAATATGCAAATAGGTTTCTTGGGTTGTGGTCATGCTAGAATGTCCTAATCTTTTAGCTACACTTGCGATCGAAACACCTGCAAATAATAATAGAGAGGCATGTGTATGTCTTAGAGAATGAATAGTAATCACAGGAATGTTTGCATTTGTACATAATATCTTTAGTCGGTTATTTATCGTTGAATTAAATACACGTTTCTTAACAAAAATTGGTTTCTCTGGGTCTAAGTCTTTTACTAATTGTGAAAATTGCATAGCTAATTGCCAATCCATCTGTATTTTTCGAATGGAAGAACTATTTTTAGTTGGTTGGAATTCTCCTGTAGACTTGCGATAATTCCAAGTTTTAGTAATAAGTATCTTCTGATTAAAAAAATCAAAATCCTCAGGTGTAAGAGCCAATGCTTCAGAAAATCGTAAACCCGTTTTTGTCACCAATAAGATAAACCAATCCCAATTTAATTCTTGTCTTAAATCTAATTCTCTCAACAATAACTGAATCTCATGTTGGTTTAAAAACTTTGGCTTCTTCTCTTTAGGTGCTTTGCCTTTTATGATAATTTTCCGAGTAGGATTTTGGGATAATATACCTTCATCCACTGCATCTAAAATAGCCCCTTTGACTTGATGATGAAAATCCATCGTAGTTTGCTTTTCATGATCTTCTGCATATGCATTTAATAGACTTTGATAGCTTCTTCTATCCAAGTCACAAACTCGCATATCCGGAGCTAATTTAGTGACCCATTGCAAACTCATATAGTATTTTTCTAAGGTAATTGAACGAATTGAGCCAACTTTATATAATTCAATCCATTCTTCAAAATATTTGTAAAACAACTGCATTTTTCTTTTTTTCAATAGAAAAACCTCCTAATAATTTTGATGTTACTCGTTAATTATTAGGATGTTTAGTATATTTGTGAAGATAATTTTTTATATAAACATTGATTGAAGGAATGATTTTTTTAGTTTTTTTAGTTGAGCTAGTTTGTTTTGGTGAAGTGTGATAATGCTATCAAGTTGTTGGAAGAAAGTACCGATTTTTTGTTGTTCTACAAAAGTAGGGTGAACAATATCTAACTTCATCATTACATCAGCATTTAATTTTGCCCGCCCACCTCCAACTAAAAAAGGTTCAAAGTTTATATTTTTCATAGCATTCATTAAAAATTTGTTATCTGTAAATCCAGTATATCCTTTTAAAACGTGAGCATGATTATTTACCCATGCCTTTCCATTAACATATTGTACAGGATATTTTTTTAAGTCATTAGCACCATCTTCTGCAACTAAAATAAATTCACCATCATGAGTGTGTCCTTCAACATAGTCCTGAATTCCATTCGCCCCGTAATAAGGTATATGGCCTGAAATACGCTCTGATGCTGTAATAGGAACTCTTAAATTGTCTTGTCTTTCAGCTATTTCTCCCAACTTATGCTCTTCCCATACTTCGTTAAAATCAGCAAATCTAACATTAGGTACTCTCTGTGCTTTCGCTGGAAATAGTTGCTGTAATAATCCCTGTTTCATTCTTTGCAGAGCTTCTAACTTACGTTGATGAAGAGCGATAGTGTCGTCAACTATTTTAAAGAAACATCCAATCGTGTTTTGTTCCTCATAGTTTGGAATCATAATTTTAAAATTGGAATACTCTTCAGCGTTAACTCCTGGTTGACCGGAACGTTGCGAAGTAATCTTAATAAACTGGTTATAGCTATCAGTAAAAGTTGTTTGAAATACGAATTCTGAGCTAATTTTAGATTTTATTCTAGCTCGAATGAGAAATCCTGCATAGTAAACTAATCCATCACTTTCTCTATAGATGTATGTTTTTCCAACACTTGCTCCAGTTCTCGCAAAAAGGATATCACCTTTTTTAAGTTTGTAATTATCAGCATTTGCAAAATCAATATCTGGGGAAGTTACTTCATTTTGATTAAACTTGTGATTGATATCATCAATATCAGTAATACGAATATACTTATTACTTCCATCAAATTTTTTAGCAGATGCATTTAGCCCATACTCAAAACTTTCAGCTAACTCCCCCAACTTACGCTGTTCCCAATCATCCTATACCAACAAAACACCCCACTTTCTCAAAAAAAATTCCTTAGATCATGCTACAATATAACTAAGTATATTTATAATCATAAGGCGGTGAAATTAACTAGTGAATGATTTTGAAATCAATCTGCCCACAACTACTGAGTTATCAATTAATGTAACAAATAAAGAATTATACAATTATGATTTTAGTTCGTATTCACTTCTTCCTCTACAAGAGGCTGTTGGTTTATCTATTATTAAGAGTATTAAAAATGAACTATTTAGCCATGTATCAGAAGCTAAGCTACTAAAGCAACTTTTAGATAAGGGAGAGACAGAATATGTGGCGAACTTTTCTGATTTAGCAAAGAAAAAATTGGCTTCAGGAGAATGGTCATTAGGAGTACGTAAAAAAACCGGAGAAACATATGCTGTCATCAAGGATACTTTGACGGGGAGAACGAAGAGTACGGTAACATTGGATGAACGGACGGTAAGAAAGCTAGGAAATTTACCTGAGCTTTCTGCGATTCAAGGGCAATTAGCAGCTATAACAGAGAAGATTGAGGATTTAAATAGGCTCGTTGAGCGTGTGGAGCAAGGGCAATATAATGATCGATTCTCAGGATTCCATAGTGCTAGGCAACTTGTGATTGAAGGGCTTGCTTCGCACGATAGCGAGTTGAAGAAGGAGCTTTTGATTTCTGCGATTAAAACCAATAACGATACAATCGCAAAATTAATGTTTGCTATTTATCAAGATGCGCATGATTTTACTGATATCAAAATAAGATCCAAAGACGCGAAAAGAATTGAACGATTGCTTCAACAATCTATTGGCTATTTAAACTCGGCTGTGCAACTGAATTTAGTTGCGTATAGTGCTGTGGCAGAGGATCAGGCATTATTAGCGACATTGTCAAATTACCATTCATTCATCGATCAGACCCTATTAAATAAACTTGATGATTCGGGGCATACATTAGCATGGAAAATTGATAATGCGCATCAAGGTGATTCAGGATGTGTAAATGAAATCATGACGGATATTTCAACTAAGATAGATGTATTGGTTCATGAGATTCAAGGATATAAAATTGGAGGAAAGAGTAATGAAAAACTCACAACTGAAACTTTGTAAAGTACCTGGATGCAAAAAAGAAATATATGTAAATAAATCTTTATTTTGTGGAGAGCATGAACGGAAATTTAGAGAATATCGCAAGACAGCAGAGAAAAGTGCTTTAGGATTGAGTGTAATCGTGTTAGGTTTTATTGCTAATGTTAAGAAAAAAAGTTAAAAAAAGATAACTATGGCAAGAATTATAGTTTGTTTCTAATTACGGGGTGTTTATAAAAGAAAAAGAATCACATTCATTCGTTTAGCTATAAATAATGATTAATTTACAGTTTATCTCAATTAAGTCATAGCGGATAAAGTAAGTATGACGATTTGTTGAATAAATAATAAATGGGTAAGGATAATAGTTAGAAGATAGTGATTAAAAAGATGTAACATATCTTATTTAATGATGAAAGAATGAAAAAGCACTGGGACACCTCGTTGGCGTTCCAGTGCTTTTTTCTACTCCCCATCAACCCTCACCGACCCCCAAATATTCAACTCCGGTACGATCTGTTGATGGATGATCGGTTCGTCTGGATGATTGATGCGGTGTAACAAGGTTCGGATGGCGAGTTGGCCCATGAATTCCAAGTTGGTGGCAACGTTGGTCAATCGTGGGATCGCCATGCGTGTGAATTCTGTTTCGTCAAAACAAATGATACTGATGTCTTCTGGTATGGTATAGCCAGCGGATTGGAGATAGCTGTTGAGCATGAAGGCTAATCCTGAATTGACACAAAACCAAGCGTCGGGCATTTGCTCGATGCTTTTTAAGCGACTGAACAAAGCGCCTTGGGATTCTTCGATTTCGGTGATCTCGATTTCTGGCTCTTGTGAAATGCCGTGTTCTGCTAAGGCGCGATGGTAGCCGCGGTGGCGTTCGAGATAGCTTGGCGAAAAGGAGGTATCTCCGATGAAGCCGATTCGTTTCATGCCGTTAGCAATGAGTAATGAAATAGCCTGAAACGTGCCGTCGGTATTTTTGGACAATATGGCATCCGCGAGTAATTCGGGATCGTGATGATCGATCAGCGTGACGGGGATTCCTGTAGCAATCACTTGTTTTATGTAGTCATTGTTACTATGAGAAAGTACTAAAATACCGTCATATTCATTGATGTGTTCTGGTAGGATCATTTGTTTTAGCGTTTCATCGGTTAAGGTATACGTGTCTAATTTGATATGTGCTTGTTGTGCGGCAGATTCTGCGCTTTTTACGATTTCGCCGAAGAAACTTGTTTGAGAAAATGCAAATTCGGTTGCCATCAAAAGAAACCTCATCGTGGTGTCTTCTGTGACGGTTTGGTAACGATAGCCTAGTTCGTTGGCTTTATTTTTTACTAATTGTTTGGTTTGTTGGCTGACACCTGGTTTGTTTCGGAGTGCTTGCGAAACGGAATTTTTAGAGATTCCTAGTGCATCAGCGATGTCTTGCATCGAAGCTTTTTTCATAAGTTCACCTAATTTCTCGTAATGTTTATATTGATTATAACATAGTACATCTAAAATAATCACCTAAAAAGATTACAAATGTAACTTTGTAATGTTAATTACGTAATGTTGACAATTGTAATTACAGATGGTATGATTGTCGCAGTTATAAGAAACCGTTTACAAACCAAGGAGGAAGATTCATGAAGATGAAGAAAATATTTTTGGGACTTACGACTGTATTAGCAGGAACTGTTTTACTTGCAGGCTGTGGCAATCAAACGACGAGTGGGGATTCTGGCTCAGAGGATGGGAAAACAAAAATTACTTTTTGGGCGGCACCTAATCCGACTCAGCTGAGATATTGGCAAGAAATGGCGACAGAATTTGAGGCGCAAAATGATGAAATCACTGTTGAAGTGACTCAGATGAAAGAAAGTCCATCTTCTGAAGCGACGATCCAAAGTGCGATTGCATCGAATACGGCGCCAACATTGTCTGAAAATGTGAATCGTAGTTTTGCGGCGCAATTGGCTGCTAGTGAAGCGATTTTACCGTTGAATCAACATAGTGAATTTGATTCGATCGTGGAAGCGAGACACATGGGTAAGACGATTGAAAGCTGGAAGTTTTCTGATGATAGTCAATATGTATTGCCAGTGTATTCAAACCCGATTTTATTTGGTTGGCGAATCGATTTATTAGAAGAACTTGGCTTTTCTGAGGTTCCAAAAACGTATTCTGAGTTGTTAGAGGTTGTAGAGAAGGTTCAGGAAACAGATAAAGCTTTATGGGCGAAAAGAGACTTGGCTGATCCGACAGCTTGGATGCGTTGGTTTGACTTCTTCCCGTTGTACAATGCGGCAAGTGAAGGTGGTAGTTTTGTAGAGGATGGGAAGTTTTCTGCGGATGAGGCTGCAATGACGGATGTGTTTGAGTTGATGAGTGAATTAGCAGATGCGAATGTTTTGCGAAAAGGTGAAGCGACGGATCCGTTTGAAAATGGGGATAGTATCATGACTGACTTAGGTCCATGGACGTTCCCGAATTGGGAAGAGAAGTATCCTGAGTTGACGTTTGGTGAAAACTACACGGTGACTACGCCGGTTGTGCCGGATGCGTTAGCAGATGTTGAAGAGGTGTCAACGTATGCAGATGCGAAAGGGATCGTAATGTACGCGCAAGCAACTGAAGAAGAACAAGCAGCTGCGATGGCTTTCTTAGAATTTGTTTATTCTGATGATAATCATGACATGAAGCTACTAGAGATGACGTCATTGATTCCGGCGAGAGATGATGCGAAAGAAAATGAAATATTTGCTGCATACTTTGAAGAAAATCCAGCGATGAAAGTATACGCAGAAAATGTACCGTTTGCTGTACCGGCAATGGATAATGAAAAATTCAATGAAATCCAACAATCGTTTGGGGAACAAGCTTGGGTGCCAGTAATTCGTGGAGAAAAGGATGCGAAGACTGCAACAGAAGACGCCAAATCAGCGGTTGAAGGGGCGCTTCAATAATGAACAAAAATACAAAGTTGGGCTGGTTATTTACCAGCCCATACCTGATTTTTACCGTGATCTTCTTTTTATTGCCGCTTTTTTGGTCGTTTTGGCTGGCACTGACGAGTTGGAATATGATTTCGCCAACGGTTGAATTTGTTGGGTTCAAAAATTTTATCGATGCGTTTCATAGTCCGGCGATTCGAGCGGCATTTGTGGTGACCTATAAATTTCTACTTGTGTTTGTTCCGATGGCATTGATTTTATCGATGATGATCGCGTTGTTAGTGAATAGTTTGCCTAAGTTTAAAGGCTTGTACATGGTTGCCTTCTTTTTACCTTATCTTTCGAGTGGGGTCGTGACTTCATTGATCGTGAAAGGATTGCTTTCATATAATGGTCCTTTCAATACGTTTTTACGTACGAGAATGGGCTGGGATATTGATTGGTTAGGGAATCCTCAGACGTCGATTTTTATTGTTTCACTGATGATTGCTTGGAAGATGTCTGGCTATTATGGATTGATTTTGATTTCTGGTTTGGGAAATATCAATAAAGAAGTCTATGAGGCTGCGGCGATCGATGGAGCAAGTGCGTGGACGCGTTTTTGGAAGATCACGTTCCCGATGCTTTATCCGGCATTTTTCACGGTGACCGTTCTTGCTGTGGGAATTAGTTTTGGGATCTTTACGGAAGTGTATCAACTGACTGGCGGGGGGCCGAATTTTGCTACGAATACGTGGCAAATGGAGATCTACAATCAAGCGTTTGTCAATCTACGTTCAGGGTATGCTTCAGCGGTTGCGTTGATGGCTTCTGTCGTGACATTTGCTTCGATCGGTGTGATTCGTAAACTATTAGAAAAGTGGGGGGAGAAAAATGGTTGGTCATAAACGGACAAAAGGTAAAAATGCGGTTCTTTATGTTGTAACGACGCTCGTGATGTTGATCATGACGTTTCCTTTTGTGTACTTAGTCATGCATTCTTTTGCAGCTTGGGATCAAGTGGATCGTCGCATTTTCCCGACAGAGTATAGTTTACGTTCTTGGACTTGGCTCTTCGGTGGTTCACCGACTTCTGCGGATGTTCCGTGGTTTGGGGCGTTTATCAATACGACGATCGTGGCGACAATAGCGACTGTTTTAATGATGTTGTTTGCATTGATGGTCGGTTATGCGTTGGCAAAGATCGAGTTTAAAGGAAAAAAATTAGTGAACAATTTTATTCTTTTCCAAATGTTTTTTCCGGCAATCATTTTATTGATCCCGCAGTTTTTAATGGTGACGAGAGTGGGCTTGCTGGATTCTTATGCGGGAATGATCATTCCTACAGCAATCAGTTTATGGGCGATTTTTATGTATACAAACTTTTTCAAGGCGATTCCTAATACACTGATCGAAGCGGCAAAGCTGGATGGTGCCACGGAGATGCAAGTTTTGTTCAAAGTCGTTTTACCGATGTCTAAATCGATTACGACAGTGATTTTCTTGTTCTTGTTTACCGACCGTTGGACGAATTTATTGTGGGATATAATCGTGTCGAAAAGTGATAGCACAGTGACACTGAATGTTTTGATTTCGCAAATGTTTGGCCCTTATGGCACGTTTCCGGGACCGATGTATGCGGCGTCAGTATTGTTGACTTTACCATTGATCGTTTTGTTTTTGATTTTTTCAAAACGATTCCAAGATGGTATGCAATTTACATTGAAGTAAGAGGGCTAAACGATGTGGTGGAAAAATGCAGTTTTTTACGAAATCTATCTCGCTTCTTTTGCGGATAGTAATGGCGACGGGATCGGGGATATTGATGGTGTCCGAGAGAAGTTGCCTTATTTAAAAGAAGCGGGCATCGATGCTTTGTGGCTCACGCCGTTTTATCCTTCGCCAAGGGTCGATAATGGGTATGACGTTTCAGATTATTGTGCAGTTGATCCGCAATATGGATGTTTGGAAAATTTTCAATCGCTTTTGGAAGAAGCGCATGCGTTATCGATCAAAGTGATTATTGATGTGGTTTTCAATCACACATCAACGGCACATCCGTGGTTTATTGAATCCAGTGCGAGTCTGGAGAGTGCGAAACGTGATTGGTATATTTGGCGGGATCAACCGACTAATTGGGAAAGTTTTTTTGGTGGCAGTGCTTGGAAACTGGATCAACGGACGAATCAGTATTATTATCACAGTTTTGCAGAAGAACAGGCAGACCTGAACTGGCGGAATCCTGAAGTGAAGCAGGCGATTTATGATGTCTTGTCTTTTTGGTTGGCAATCGGTGTGGATGGGTTTCGTTTTGATGTGATCAATAATCTAACGGTGAGTGATACCTTTGTGGATAATCCGATCGGTGCAGATGGCAAACAGGTGCATCTTTATGATGTCAATCAACCTGGCGTGATGGCAGTGCTTAAAGAAATGAATCAATGGCTCAAAACAGTCGATCCAGATATTTTTACTGTGGCTGAGATCAGTTCGGATCAATTATCAGTGATTTCTAGTTATGTGGAAGAGGCAGGATTTGATACGGCATTCAACTTTAATTTAGGGAGTATTGAAGATTTGGATTTGAAGCTATTGACGCATGAATTCCAAGAGATGAATGCACGCAACTATCTCCCTACTTTATTTTTCAATAGTCACGATATGAGCCGGTCATGGAATCGATTGGCACGAGAAGATCGTGGGACGTATGAATTGTTGTCCGTCTTTTTGTTGATCAATCGTGGCGTGCCCTTCTTATTCCAAGGGGAGGAACAAGGCGTCGGGGATTATCTTCCATCGCATATTTCAGAGATTCGTGATATCCAAGCGAAGAATAAATATTATGAACAATGTCTATTTGTAGAGACGCAACAGGCACTTTTATTTGCTAACGAAGTGAATCGCGACCGTTCACGAGGGATGATTCCTTGGGGAGCGAGTCAACAAACTGGATGGATCGGGTCGAGTCCGATAAATCCAGAAGGGGAATTGATTTCTTCTGTCTATCAAGAATTGATTCGGTTGCGTAAAGCGGAGGGGCCTTTTCAAGTAGTAACGAATATTCAGTTGGAAAATGGATGTATCCGCTATCAAGTCGAGCATTTATCTGTAGTGCTGAATTTTAGCGATTTGTCTGTAAAACAGAATATCTCAAAAAAAGTTCAAACGATTTATGGCAAAGGTGTGCTGAGCGAAGATCGTCAATGGGTCCAAGTGCCGCCAAAAAGCTGTTGGATTGGAAAGGAAGAGCAATGATCAAAATAAAAAACTTAATTGAAGACTATCGAAAAAGTAAATTTGAGCAAATGAAAAAAGCAGAATTTTTGACATTTACTGGTGTGGGGACGAAGGATGTCTACAACATTACCGCTCCATTTGAGTTAGCAGGAGAAGTGGTGCTAGCTGGGCGTGTAGAAGCTAGAGAGAGCGAGGATTCAACTGTTTACTTGTTTAGAGAAACGGCTAAAAATACGTGGGCAAAGATTTCTGATGGCATCGAATTGCCGCTACAAGATCCTTTTTATACGGTGATTGATGGGCAAGTGATTTTAGGCGGAGTGGAAGTCATTTTCTTGCCAGAAGGTCAGGCACGATGGCGGACTATTTTTTATCGTTTAGAAGATACAGCAACTGCCCACCAATTGTTTGAAGGTCCGTGGGGAATGAAAGACTTACGGTTGAAGCAATTGGCTACTGGCGAAATCTTGGTCATGACACGTCCACAAGGAGAAAAAGGCGGTCGTGGCAAGATTGGTGCTTGTGTGATCGATCATTTGGCTGATTTATCGATCCAAAAAATCGAAGAAGCGCCATTATTAGCAAACCAATTTTCTGATGAAGAATGGGGTGGTGCGAATGAAATTTTTGAGATCGATGGCAAGATTTGGGTCTTAGGTCATATTGCCAATTTTGATGAGCAAGGCGATCGTCATTATTATGCGCTGCGTTTTTCTTTTGATCGCAGGACTCATGAGATGAAGCATGTGCGCATCATTGCCGAAAGAAAAGATTTTGCTAAAGGGCCAACGAAACGACCGGATCTTGTGGATGTGGTCTTTAGTTTTACACCTGACTTCTGAGCAGGCGGTTTTATATGCTGGGATCAGTGATGCTGGCGCACAAAAATTAGAAATTGAAAATCCATTTAAGTAGAGGTAAGTGAAGATGAAAATAGAACGTTTTAAAGAAAATCCATTGATTACACCTGAAGATATCAAACCGTTACATGACGGATATGAAGTGATTGGTGCGTTCAATGGGGGAGTTGCTTATTACCAAGGGGAAGTCTTACTCTTGTTGAGAGTTGCAGAAAGACCAATCTCGGAAGATCCAAAGGTGATCAAAGCGCCTGTTTATGATCCAGTGACCCAAACGATGGAGATCTTATCTTTTGATCGTGAAGATGACAGCTATGACTTTGAAGACCCACGAATGATCCGTAAAAAAGATCAGTTAGATCGTTTTGAATATTTAACTTCTTTGTCTTACATTCGGATTGCGCGCAGTAAAGATGGTCATCATTTTACGATCGACGAAGATGCGTTTTTGTATCCGTTTAATGAATACCAAACTTACGGTATAGAAGATGCACGTTGTACACAAATTGGTGATACCTACTACGTCAATTTTAGTTCGGTTTCTCCGATGGGTGTTTGTGATTCTTTAGTTTCAACAAAAGATTTCAGATCCTATCAAGATCTAGGGAATATTTTTGCACCAGAAAATAAAGATGTGTTGATTTTTCCCGAACAAATCAATGGAAAGTACTATGCGTTGCATCGCCCATCCTTAAAAAGTATTGGAAATTATGACATCTGGATTGCTTCTTCACCCGATTTATTGAGTTGGGGAAATCATCATCATTTATTAGGTGTTCGAGAAAATACATGGGACAGCGGTCGGATCGGTGGCGGGCTAGTACCTATCAAAACAGAGCAAGGTTGGTTGATCATCTATCATGGAGCGACTGCGCAACATCGCTACTGTATGGGAGCTGCGCTCTTGGATTTAGAAGATCCAACGAAAGTGCTTGCCAGAAGTCATCAGCCGATAATGGAGCCAGAAGCAGAGTATGAAAAGAATGGTTTCTTTGGAGATGTGGTCTTTGGTTGTGGGGCATTACTTGATGGCGATCAATTGACGATGTATTACGGTGTCGCAGATACGTCAATGGCTGGTTGCACACTTTCGATCAAGGAGATTTTAGATCAAATGAAAGAGGAACATGCATGACTTGGCAACAAAAATACCAAGAATGGCTCAATGAACCCTCTTTAGATGAAGCGATGAAAGAGCAGTTGGCTGCTCTTTCTGATCCGCTAGAAATCGAAGATCGCTTTTATCAGTACTTGACCTTTGGCACAGGTGGGATGCGAGGGGAACTCGGAGTCGGCACGAATCGGCTGAATGTTTATACGATCAAGCGAGTTGCTTTTGGTTTAGCTACTTACATTCTTGAAACAAATGCGGCGAATCAAGGAGTAGTGATTGCATTTGATAATCGTCATGGTTCAAAGGAATTTGCGGAATGGACGGCGCGTGTATTGGCAAGCCAAGGGATCAAAGTTTACTTATCCGATTGCTTACGACCGACGCCACAATTGTCTTTTCTTGTACGCGATTATCAGGCGTATGCTGGAGTGATGATCACGGCTAGCCACAATCCGAAACAATACAATGGCTTCAAAGTTTATGGGCCAGATGGTGGACAAATCACTTTAGAAACAGCAGAGAGACTGACGGAACTTTTAGAAAATGGGCCTAATGAATTAGTGATTGAAGCAGATTCCTTAGCTGTATATAGAGAGGATCAGCTGATACAGCTTTTTGGCGAAGAAGTTGATACTCTTTACTTGGAACAGTTGACAGCAGTCGTTCAAAGTAAAGAAAAGATCCAACGATTTGGTTCTCAGCTTAACTTGATCTACACGCCGTTACATGGGGCAGGCAATCGCCTTATGCAAAAAGCATTTAAGCAAATTGGTTTCTCTAACTTGCAGGTCATCAAAGAGCAAGCTTTGCCAGATCCGGATTTTTCAACGGTAGCGTCGCCTAATCCAGAAGACAAAGAGGCGTTTGCGTTGGCACTCACTGAAGCAAAAAAACAGGATGCACAGGTGATATTAGCAACGGACCCAGATGCAGATCGTTTAGGTGTCGTTGTCTTGAAAGACGGAGAACCGTATTTTCTTACAGGCAATCAAATCGGGGCACTCTTGTTGGATTACTTGATTCGAATGAAACAGCAAAATCAAGAATCGTTGGTGAACTACTTTATCGCTAAAACGATCGTCACTTCAGAATTAGGTTCAAAAATTGCGCAAGTACATGGAATAGAAACACGAAATACGTTGACAGGATTCAAATTCATCGGGGAACAGATCCAGCAATCAGAAGAACAGCACGGGAAAAAATTTCTGTTTGGATATGAAGAGAGCTATGGCTATTTGATCGCACCTTTTGTGAGAGACAAAGATGCGATCCAAGCAGCAATACTATTAGCAGAAGCCGCACTTGATCAGCAACTATCGGGACAAGATCTAATCGACCGCTTGAATGAGCTTTATGAGGAATACGGTTACTATCAAGAGTATTTGGAAACACAAGTTTTTTCTGGAAAAGATGGTATTACACAGATGAATCAACGATTGGATCGTCTGAGGGAGCAATCCTTCTCACATTTTGGGGAGTTTAAGCTAGCATGTACAGAAGATTATGCTCGTTCACTGAGAACCACGCCAGATCAACAGTCGACCCTCATTGAGCTACCTACTTCTAACGTGTTGAAATATATATTTACCGATGGTTCATGGCTATGTCTACGACCATCAGGCACAGAACCGAAGTTTAAGATCTACTACTCAGTGAAAGATACAAACCAAGCTTCTGCACAAGCAAAATTGCTTCGATTACAGAAAGAATTTCAGCAACTAGTGGATATTTTATAAATAATACGAAAAGCCAGGTTACACTTCTGAACGGAAGAGTCGCTTGGTTTTTTTGTAGAAAGAATGAACATACTAAAACATAACGTTATCAGCATGGAAACCTAACGTTTATAAAATTAATGGAAAATTAGAAAAGAGAGAGGTTTTCTTATTTATTATAAATTGTTATCTAATGACTAGACATTTCAGTCCTGTTTATTTTTTATTTTGTTATTGTAAATCAAAATTAAATGTGTATATATTTGTTTTTTTATCTTTATATCCAATAATATAATCCTTTTTTTGAATAGTAATACAAAATGGATTGATTGATGGAGAATAATACTATTAATAACTTATCTAATAATTTTAGCTAGACAGATGCTTCGGTTTGTCTAAAATCAAGACGAATCTAATTCTTTGTTTTGTCTGACATAACAATCTATCGTTTTATTCATAACGTTATGAGGTGATAAAATTGGAGATTCGATTGGTTAAATCGGAAAAATTACCATTTTTTCCTATAAAATAGGCGTTTTTGAACGTTTTATATTTAGAAATTTCTGACTTTTTTCTTTCTTCAAGCAAATGATTGCACTCTTTCTTTTACTAAAAAAAAGTGGTGTTAGCAAAAAGTCGTTCGCTTATTAGGCAGTTTGTACAGTAGCTTTTTTATATATATATATAGGAAGAAAGTTCTATTTTTAAAACATAAAATAGCATATTAGTTGTTAACTACTCTCTTTTTTTTACTAAATTATTTGTTTATTGCCATATAAATAAGGTTCGTAATTTTATATATGAGAAAATACTCATCTTCCAAACCGTTTCTTTTGTGTTATTGAAACAACGATTATATAGTGGGTGGAAGGAGGTTATTTTAAAAATGAAAAAAGTGTATAGAGTTCCATTGAATTATTTAGCTGTTGTTATGTTGTTGGTAGCTAATCTGTTGCCTGTTACGAGTGTGTTTGCAGAAGGCGTAGCACCGCCTAAAGAAAATGTGTTTGACTCTGAAAGGCTTTATGTCAAAGCAGATACTGAAACAAATGCAGAAAATCAGCAATTAGTAGATGTTCATTATGAGGTGACGAACACAAGTACGACACCCATCAACCAGTTGATCATTCATCAAAAAAATGAAAACGATACACCTGTTAAATTTGATGAGCAAACACTAAAAAATGAACAGAAGGTAGTTGAATCGACTGATCCAATCGTATCGTTTGAAAAGATGGAAAAAGAAAAGGGGACGCAATTACGAATTGCTACGCTTCAACCAAATGAAACAAGAAAACTTTCCATTACCGGGGAACAAACGAATCGATCTGAGACTCAACTATTGGCGGAAATCAAAGAAGCAGAAAACAAATTAGGTGAGGTCAAGCTCAACTTTCCCAGAAAAGAACTTGCCACAACGAGTAGTACCTCTATACCCATACAAGAATCTACCGCACAATCAGAACCATCAAAATCATCAATATCCAATCAACCGATCCAAGAATCAACCAAAGAAACCACGTCAGAATCAGAATCGATTGTGCAAACAGAAGAAACACAAACAGAAGAATCACAGTCAACAAGTGAAGAAGCAGAGGACCCCGATCCTGGATTACCTCAGGCAGCTATGCCTCAAGGCCCTCGACTTGCACCAACACCAGGACGAGGCTTCGATAAACCAATCTATAATAGCGTGCACAAAGGAGAACTTTTTTCTACAGGAAATACTAATTTAAAAATTCTTGATGAAAAAGAGTATCGAGCTAATATTTTTTTGAATACTAAAGCGCCTAGCAGTGGCTATGCAATCAATAACTTTGTTTTAGAATTTGCTGATGTAGATGGCGACCCGACAACTTATAATTCTAGTCGCGCATATATCGATCTAGATGGTGCGAAAGAGATTGCTTGGGCGGGGTTATTTTGGAGTTCTTCTCGTTATAAAGGCCCTGCATTTGGCACCAATCTTTCGGATGAAGAAATCAGTGCCCCAGTCAAATTTACTACGCCAAATGGCACATCACAAAGAGTTGCACCCCAGTATTATCATCGAATTGACCAAGATAAAACTGATCCTGGACAATACTTTGGCTATAACAATACAGGTTTTTCGAATTATGCAGATGTCACATCGATCATTCAAGGCGATGGCAGTGGAACTGGTGGCTATACCTTAGCTGATATCCCTATGACAAAAAACCTAAACCAGAAATCTCAATACTACAATTTCAGTGGTTGGAGTCTATTCGTCGTAACAAAAGATCAAGCAAAACATTCTCGAGCATTCAATGTATACTACGGTGCTAGAGGAAATAAAGCGAATACCAACAATGAGTTTGTTATGAAAGACTTTATTACAGCCAAACAAGGAAAACTAGACCCTATTGTCACCTGGTTCACTGTACAAGGGGATAAATTTTTTACTGGTGACAACGCGCAAATCAAAAACAGCGCAGGTGACTATATCAATATCATCAACACAATCAATCCAGTAGGAAATGTCATGAATGCCACAGTGTCGGATAATGATAAGCATATGGTTGACAAGTATCCCGGTCAATTCAATCCAGGACATCCGAACTTTTTAGATATCGATATCGATCGTCTTTCTCTACCCGAAGGACTGATCAAAAATGGCCAAAATCAAATCAGTTTCCGAACGACTAGTGTGGGGGATGACTTCTCCACGAATGCTGTCGGTTTCTCTGTGAATGCTGAAATTCCTGAGCTAGAAGTCAAAAAAGAAATCATGAATCCTAAAGAGACCTACAAAATCGGCGATACAGTTACGTATCGTGTGCATGTGAAAAACACAAAGGAAAATTCAGAAGCTGTCAATACATTGTCTAAAGACGTGTTAGATAGCCGTTTGGATTATGTTCCTGGCTCTTTGTCAGTCGTTAGTGGGCCAAATGCTGGTAAAAAAACAGATGCCTCTGGCGATGATCAAGCGGAATATACGTCAGCTAACCGAACAATGACTGTTCGTGTTGGTGAAGGCGCTAATGCAACCAACGGCGGTAGCTACAAAGGAACGACTGCTGAAACAGTGTATGAATTCCAAGCGAAAATCAATAATACAGCCGTTGCCGAGCAATTGATCCCTAATCGCGCAACTGTGCAAGGAACAGATGCAGCAACGAATACAGCACTTGAGAATCAATCAAATGTTGTTGAAGTAAAAGTAGAAAAAGAAGAGTTGCCAGGAAAGCTTGAAAGTACAAAAACAGTCAATAATCAATCACCGAAAATTGGCGAAGAAATTGACTATACGATCAACTTTAAGAATACGGTAGAAAATGGTGTTCTGAATCAAGTCACGATCACGGATAGTTTACCTAAAGGCTTGACGTATGTGGAAAATAGCATCGCAAGTAGCGGCAATGAACCTAAACCAACGTCACTGACTGTTGAAAATGGAAAAATAACTGCTGTATATCCAAGAATCGCTGATACAGCTACACGATCCATTACGTTTAAAGTACGTGTAAATGAAGAAGCTGTTGCAGGACAAGCAATCATCAATAAAGCAATCGTTGACGATGGTGTAAATCCACCGATTGAACCAGAAGTTCCTGTCACACCTGTAGAAACACCAGGAGAATTAGAAAGTACGAAAATAGTGAATAACCAATCGCCAAAACTTGGCGAGGAAATCGAATACCGCATCACGTTCCGCAATAAAATAACTAACGGCGTTTTAAACAAAGTGACGGTAACGGATACTTTACCAAAAGGCTTGACGTATGTAGAAGGCAGCTTAACGAGTCAAGGGGACGATCCCCAGCCAACAAATCTAACTGCTAAAGACGGTACAATCACCGCTGAATATGGCAAGATCAGCGATATGAAAACCCGCACGATCATCTTTAGAGTAAAGGTCAATGAGCAAGCGAAAGTTGGCGAAACGATCGTCAATAAAGCGACGATCGATGATGGCACGAATCCGCCAGATGAACCAGAAACGCCAGTGACACCGGAAGAAACACCAGGTGTATTGGAAAGCAACAAGTCAGTGAATGATCAATCACCAAAACTAGGAGATGAGATCGAATATCGTATTACGTTCCGTAATAAAGTCACAAATGGTGTCTTGAAACAAGTCACGATCAAAGATACTTTACCAAAAGGTTTAACGTATATCGAAGGTAGTTTGACCAGTGAGGGCGATGATCCGAAACCGACAAATCTAAGTTATGAAGACGGTACGATCACTGCTGAATATGGCAAAATCAGTGATACGAAAACCCGTACGATCGTCTTTAGAGTAAAAGTCAATGAGCAAGCGAAGGTTGGCGAAACGATCGTCAATAAAGCAACGATCGATGACGGTACGAATCCGCCAGATGAACCAGAAACGCCGGTGACACCGGAAGAAACACCAGGTGTATTGGAAAGCACGAAAATAGTGAATCATCAATCACCAAGAATCGGTGAGGAGATCGAATACCGTATCACGTTCCGCAATAAAATCCAAAATGGCGTCTTGAAGCAAGTCACGGTAACCGATAACTTACCAAAAGGCTTGACGTATGTCGAAGGTAGTTTGACCAGCGAAGGGGACGATCCGCAACCGACGAAGTTAGTGATAGAAAACGGAAAATTGACAGCAGAGTATGGCAAGATTTCTGATACGAAGTCTCGTACGATCATGTTTAGAGTAAAAGTAAACGAAGAAGCGAAGGTCGGTGAAACGATCGTCAATAAAGCAACGATCGATGATGGCACGAACCCACCGGATGAGCCGGAAATCCCTGTCACACCGGAAGAAACACCAGGAGAATTAGAAAGTACGAAAACAGTCAATAACCAATCGCCAAAAATCGGTGATGAAATCGAGTACCGTATCACCTTCCGTAATAAGATCCAAAACGGCGTCTTGAAGAAAGTCGCAGTGACAGATAACTTGCCTAAGGGATTGACGTATGTTGAAGGTAGCTTAAAAAATGAAGGCGACGATCCGCAACCGACGAGTCTAGAGTATAAAGACGGGAGATCACGGCAAAATATGGCAAGATCAGTGATACAAAAATCCGCACGATCATCTTTAGAGTGTCAGTCAATGAGCAAGCAAAAGTTGGTGAAACAATCATCAATAAAGCAACACTCGATGATGGTACGAATCCGCCAGACGAACCAGAAACGCCAGTCACACCAGTAGTAACACCTGGACAATTAGAAGTAACGAAAACAGTCAATCATCAATCGCCAAAAATTGGTGACGAAATCGAATACCGTATCAGTTTCCGTAACAAAGTCACTAACGGAGTGATCGACCGAGTGACGATTACTGATACGTTGCCAAAAGGCTTGACGTATGTCGAAGGTAGTTTGACAAGTGAAGGTGCGGATCCGCAACCAACGAGTTTAGGTATAGAAAATGGAGTAATAACCGCGGAATATAGTAAGATCTCAGACACTACTGTGCGTTCGCTTGTCTTTAGAGTCAAAGTCAATGAAGAAGCGAAAGTTGGCGAGCCAATCGTCAATAAAGCAACAATCGATGATCATATCAATCCGCCCGACGAACCAGAAACACCAGTGACTCCAGTGGAAACGCCAGGTGAGTTAGAAAGTACGAAATCGGTCAATCACCAATCACCAAAAATCGGTGACGAAATCGAGTATCGGATCAACTTCCGTAATAAAGTAACGAACGGTGTGCTGAAACAAGTGACGGTAACGGATAACTTGCCGAAAGGGTTAACGTATGTCGAAGGTAGTTTGACTAGCGAAGGGGACGATCCACAACCGACAAATCTAAGTTACAAAGACGGTACGATCATCGCAGAATATGGCAAGATCAGTGATACAAAAATTCGTTCGATCGCCTTTCGAGTGAAAGTCAATGAAGAAGCAAAAACAGGTGAAACGATCGTCAATAAAGCAACGCTCGATGATGGCACGAATCCGCCAGATGAACCAGAAACACCAGTGACCCCAGTGGAAACGCCAGGTGTCTTAGAAAGTACAAAAGTAGTGAATGACCAATCACCGAAGCTGGGGGATGAAATCGAATACCGTATCAGTTTCCGTAACAAAGTAACGAACGGTGTCCTAAAACAAGTGACGGTGACAGACGAATTACCAAAAGGCTTGACCTATGTTGAAGGCAGTCTGAAAAGTGAAGGGGATGACCCACAACCAACAAGCTTATCTATGGAAAATGGCCAAATGGTTGCTGAATACAAAGGAATTACCGATACAAAAGTTCGCTCGATCGTCTTTCGAGTGAAAGTCAACGAAGAAGCAAAAGTTGGTGAACCAATCATCAATAAAGCGAAAATCGATGATCATATCAATCCGCCCGACGAACCAGAGATTCCAGTGACCCCAGAAGAAACACCAGGAGAACTGGAAACAACGAAAATAGTGAACAACCAAGCACCAAAACTAGGTGAGGAAATCGAATACCGCATCACGTTCCGTAATAAAGTGACGAACGGTGTCTTGAATCAAGTAACAGTAACCGATAACTTGCCAAAAGGCTTGACGTATGTCGAAGGTAGCTTGACGAGTGAAGGTGATGATCCACAACCTACAAGTTTAGACTACAAAGACGGTACGGTCACCGCTGTATATGGCAAGATCAATGATACGAAAACTCGTACGATCGTGTTTAAAGTGAAAGTCAACGAAGAAGCAATAGTCGGCGAAACAATCGTCAATAAAGCGAAAATCGATGATCATATCAATCCGCCAGATGAACCAGAGATTCCAGTGACCCCAGAAGAAACACCAGGAGAACTGGAAACAACCAAAATAGTGAACAACCAAGCACCAAAAATTGGTGAAGAAATCGAATACCGCATCACGTTCCGTAATAAAGTGACGAACGGTGTCTTGAATCAAGTAACAATATCCGATAACTTACCAAAAGGTCTGACGTATGTCGAAGGTAGCTTGACGAGTGAAGGTGATGATCCAAAACCAACCAGTCTAGACTACAAAGACGGTACGATCACTGCCGAATATGGCAAGATCAGCGATACAAAAGTTCGCACAATCGTCTTTCGAGTGAAAGTCAACGAAGAAGCGAAAGTTGGTGAACCAATCATCAATAAAGCGAAGATCGATGACCATATCAATCCACCGGATGAACCAGAAGTGCCAGTGATCCCAGAAGAAACACCGGGCGAACTGGAAACAACGAAAATAGTGAATAACCAGGCACCAAAAATTGGTGAAGAAATCGAATACCGCATCACGTTCCGTAATAAAGTGACGAACGGTGTCTTGAATCAAGTAACAGTAATCGATAACTTGCCAAAAGGCTTGACGTATGTCGAAGGTAGCTTGACGAGTGAAGGTGACGATCCAAAACCAACCAGTCTAGACTACAAAGACGGTACGATCACTGCCGAATATGGCAAGATCAGCGATACAAAAGTTCGCACGATCGTCTTTCGAGTGAAAGTCAACGAAGAAGCGAAAGTCGGCGAAACAATCGTCAATAAAGCGAAAATCGATGACCATATCAATCCGCCAGATGAACCAGAAGTGCCAGTGATTCCAGAAGAAACACCAGGGAAATTAGAAAGCACAAAAACGGTCAGCAATCAAAAAACAAAAGTCGGCGAGGAAATCGAATACCGCATCACGTTCCGTAATAAAGTGACGAATGGTGTCTTGAACCAAGTGACAGTAACCGATAAGTTGCCTAAAGGGTTAACCTATGTGGAAGGCAGCCTGAAAAGCGAGGGAGACCAGCCGGAACCGACAAGTCTAACTTACAAAGATGGCACGATCACTGCCGAATATGGCAAGATCAACGATACAAAAGTTCGCACGATCATCTTTAAAGTCAAAGTGAATAACGAAGCTGTGTCAGGAAAAGAAATCTTGAACATCGCGACAGTGGATGATCATGTGACGCCGCCAGATGAACCGGAAGTGCCAGTTATTCCGGAAGATCCAGATAAACCACAAACTTTAGATGGTAAACTTGTAAGTGAAAAAACAGTCAACAAGAAAACAGTCAAAATCGGTGAAGAGCTAGAATACCGCATCAGTTTCCACAACACGATAGAAAACGGCGTCTTGAACCGAGTGACAGTGACCGATAAGCTACCAAAAGGTTTGACGTATGTCGAAGGAAGTTTGACTAGCGAAGGGGACGATCCAAAACCAACAAGTTTAGACTACAAAGATGGCACGATCACCGCCGAATATGGTAAGATCAACGACACAAAAGTTCGCACGATCGTCTTTAAAGTCAAAGTAAATAACGAAGCTGTATCAGGAAAAGAGATCTTGAACATCGCGACAGTGGATGATCATGTGACACCGCCAGATGAACCAGAAGTACCAGTCATTCCGGAAGATCCAGATAAACCGAATAAGCCAGACGTGCCAGTTGTACCAGGAAAAGACGTGCCTGATCGACCAGAGCCGAGAAAACCTACTCCAAAGGAAAAGGAGACAAGAAAGTCATTCCTACCTAAAACGGGAGAAGTTGTTTCTTATACACTGATTGCTCTAGGGGGGATCTTGGTAGTAGTTGTACTGGTCATAGCAGTAAAGAAAAGAAAACAATAATATCGCTGAATGATAAAAACTGAATAACTAAACTGTATTTAATTTGTAGTAGACGAACTTAGATTATTTGTTTCACTATCTTTTATCGATCACAAATTTAGTAGAGATAGTCCTCCAAATCGTTGTAAAGCATTATTTGGAGGGCTATTTTTGCTAGATATCTCGAGGCTATCAGAGTTTAAAAGAAAGAAGGGGTACCGATGTCAAGTTCAAAAATTGCGCTAAATTATGAAAAAATATGGACTGCGTAATCCTTCTTATTCCTGCTAAAATGAACTATAATAAAGTTAATGTCTATTCGTATTATCTCAATGATTGATAAAATATTTTCACTTAACGCTAGTTATTAAAAGCTGTCAAATGTCAAATATGAGATAAATAATCGTTATTACTTTATAAAAATTATTATTTTTTTAACAAAAAATTCATAACTTCCATGTATCTTAAAACTAACTAAAGAAAAGGATGAAAAAAAATTGAAAAAAAAGTCTACGTATAAGTTAGTTTCATTTGTATTTCTTTCACAAATGCTACTGACTACGCCTTTACAAGTATTAGCAGATGAACAAGTTTTCTCTGCAGAGCAACCAGCAACAACTGAAAACCATGAATCATTTACTTCAAATGATCAAACGGAAACAACAACTGACTCGTCTGATACGACAGGTGAAGATAACACAACAGATACAACAACCGATGGTTCAGAAGAAACAACTCCGCCATCTACTGGCGACTCTAGTGAACCAACAACACCTGATACTTCAGAACCGACTGAACCGAGTACGCCACCGGAAGAAACAAAACCAACGGAACCGACGAAGCCAACAGAACCAACGCAGCCGAGTCAACCGGAAAAACCAACAACACCACCAACTGGCGGCTCTACAGGTGAAACACAACCAACGCCACAACCAAGTCAGCCAACTCCACCAGTGACAGCTCCGGCTACACCTGTGGAAACAACGCCTGCTCCTGCGGCACCAGTTGTTCAAGAGGTACGTCAACCTTCTGCAACAACACCGATCCAAGATCTTGTGCCATCAAGTCAAGAAACGGATGAAGGATCGATCCATTTTGAAAAAGATGAATCAGTTGAGAGCTTCATTCGCAAAATCGGTGAATCTTCTCGAGAAATCGGGCAAGAAAATGATTTGTACGCATCAGTGATGATCGCCCAAGCAATTTTAGAATCTGCTAGTGGTCAAAGCCAATTGGCACAATCACCGAACTACAATCTTTTTGGAATCAAAGGTACACATAATGGCAATGGTGTGACTTTTGCGACACAAGAAGATGCTGGGGATGGTACATTGTATACGATCCAAGCAACATTCAGAAGATACGAAAATTATGAGGAAAGCCTAGAAGATTACGCGAAATTAATGCGAGAAGGCTTGACTGGCGACAGCGAATTCTATTCTGGCGTTTGGAAATCTAATGCAGAAACTTACAAAGAAGCAACAGAATTCTTAACAGGTCGTTATGCGACAGATACAAGATATAACGAAAAACTAAATGGTTTGATTGAAACCTATGACTTAGAACAATATGACAAAGAAGTTGCTGGACCAGAGATCAATGAAGAAGGATATATCGTACCATTAAGAAACTTTACGATCTCTAGCCCATTCGGTCCTCGTGGCGGTGAATTCCACCGTGGGTTAGACTTTGCAGCACCTCAAGGGGAGCCGATCTATGCCAGCAAAGCGGGTACTGTCATCAGAGCAGAATTCCATCCTTCATGGGGGAACTATGTAGCGATCGAACATGAAGATGGCACGACTGCACTTTATGCGCACCAACAAGAATACATCGTGAAAGTTGGCGATGAGATCGAACAAGGACAAATCATTGGGTTTGTCGGTTCTACCGGAAACAGTACAGGTAGCCATCTGCACTTTGAAATCAGTCGTGACAACAGCTTAGCACAAGCGCAATTGATTGATCCTGCTTTAGTATTGTTCGGAAATAATAACTAAAGAAACAAGCGTTTTAGATTAAAATTTTACAAAGAAAAGATATTGATGGATTCAACAAGGTAAGTATTTGATTGTCTTACGTTGCTTGAGTTTTAGATATCTTTTCTTTTTTTATTGGTAAATCCATTTTAAAATCAATCTGGAAGAATCAAGATATTCTTTGAGTTCTAATTTTCAAACCTTTATACTTTAATTGAAAAGTAAAGGGGAGGAGGTTCAACTTCTGTTTAAAATGTATGCGTTTTCTTAGAGTGTGGGAATGGTGATTGAAGAATGTCTTTGTCGGTGTCTATTCGACTGTCAATTGCATGTTACTGTGGCGAATCAAAGAAATGGGGAAACGAATGTTAGAGCAGACTTTTTTAGTAAATAATCAAAAAACTAGCGTAACACAAGCACCAGGTCCTAAAGTACCAGTAGATGAAATTGTTTTGGAGGATTTTACCCAAGATCGAGGTTGGGCGCTGACGAATGCAGAAATTGCGTACAGCTCTGTTGGGGCTAAGATCACATTAACTGATACAACTGCACGTTTAACGAAAGTGTTTACTTATTCTACTTGGCAATATTCTGACTTGATGGTTCAGATTCGTTCGGTGACGGAAGGATTGACGTGGGCATTATCTGTTCAAGATGTGGAAAACGAAAGTCAAGAGATCCTATTACAAGAGGAATCCTCTGCAGCAAATAGTCGTTTTCTAGAAAAGTTCAATTATTCAATCAAAGGGATAGCTGGGGCAGAAGCATTGTCTGATTGGAATGATCCAATCGGCATTGAAAAAACGTTCATGCTTATTTTTACTTTCCGAGGAAATGTTGGAGAATCAATTGATTTAGGCACGATTATCAGAAGTCAGCCAAGTTACGACATCCCATTAGCGCTACCGTCGCAAGTGACAGGAACGATTGCGGGAGTTGATTTTGGCGGAGATCCAACAATCAACGTGGATGAGTTGAGAAATGATGATCCAGTAAATTCAGCAACGATGAAGGAACATCGGAATTTGACCTTGCCATTTAGTCGCCTAGTGACGAATCCAGAATACAACTTTGATAATCAAGCGATCACACCAGTGGAAATCTCTTTTGACTTACGATTTGGCGCTTATTACGGCATTCGCGGGAATGCAAACAAGACAATGATAAATGGTGAGTATATAAGAGAAAAGAAATCCGGGTTTCAGGACTCTTCGTTGAATGCCCTTTTGAGTATTGACGGTGTCCAAGTAAGTGAGGAGAGTCTACGATCTGCGTGGTATCCTCACAAAGTGATGCTATTGGGTGAAGTACCAGGTGGCGGGCAAATCGCCACAACTGATTTCTTTATTGACGAATCAACACTTGGTCGCATCATCACACTCAGTCAGGTTTCTGGTGATTTTTTTGAGATCGAAATGAGAGATTCGACGACTTCAGCGACCGATTATCAAACGAATAATTTGAAATGTACTTGGGAATCCTCGAATCAAGTTGTCGTAAAAAATGATACACAATTTGCTGATTGGCATCAGAATTTATTCCAAACGGCGATCAAAGTCGTTGCCTTAACAGAAAGTGGACAAATCGATGCGGATGCGACAGCACAAATCATCCCACCAACATTTATAGAAGGTCGTGGGAAATATCAAATACCTACGACGATTTCTTCGATTGGTTTAGTTATCGGCTATGCCACAAAAGAAGAAGGTGTAACGATGGCAATCACACGAGCATTGCGTGGGGTCGGAATCGGAACGGGTGCGTTGTCGATCCAAGAACACTATGCTGCTCGAAAAACGTATTGGGATCAGTTATTAGCAAGTGTACCGGCTCCACAAACATGGGGTGTTTCAGATCCATCTGTTTATCATCATGAAGTAGTGACAATTGAAAAACATCGGGTACTGTACTATGCCGGCTGGACACATTTGATTGGGAATATTTTGGCACCTACTGAAGAAACAGGGTATGCTTTCACGCAACAATCACTTGGAAAACCGAGTAGACAATGCGCGGGCGCTTCGATGACACCTGCGAACAATTGTTGGGAAGGACTTCTTCAAATCCAAGACTTGATGTATATCAATCCGTCGATTGCTTGGAGTGGGATGGAAGGGTTCATGTCCATGGTCGATGCCAATGGCTTTCTTTCTGGGGAAGTATTGCCTGTTCGAATGGCGCAAACGATTTGGATGATCCATTCACTTTCACCTGATGCAGCCAGGCTTGCCGCAATGTATCCCGCTCTAAAACGTCATCTGGAGTGGAAGCTTGATAATCCAAGATGGGTCTACGAAACAATCAATGTAGCAAATGAAGTTGATTCAGAGTTTATGATTTCTGCTATCTATGATACGAAGTTTATCATTGAAATCTGTCAGGAATTAGGCGGTTTGTATGCAGATGAAGTTGCGTATTGGGAAGTGCGTCACGAAGAAAGTCTGACGAATTATTCCTATTGGATGTTTTGTGATCCGTTGTCACATGAGGCGTTGTATTCTTATCCTCAAAATAGTACAAACAGTGACACGAATCGCAAAGTTTTGCGCAACGGAGCAAATCTTCCAGATGCCAACTATCAGCGTGGTATTTGGCAATATTTCTTTATTGGTTGTGTCGATATTGATCCAGACAACTTGGATGAGCGGAAATTCATCCATGGAAATAATGGACATCTTTCTGAACCGCCAGTTTCAGGAGCAACGACTGAGTTACCACATATGATCGGTAGTGGGCTAGTATTGCCAGACTTACCTTCAGCACAAGCTACCCAATTGACTCAGTTTGTGGTGGATATTATTGATCCGTCCTTAGCCTTGTGTGGTTTTCCTGTATTGAAATGGGCACCAAGTTCCTTGTTGACGTATGGGGTGATCAATCGAGGCTTCTATGACGAAGCGAAAGCTCTGATTGGCAGTTCACTTGTAAGGGCTATTGAGATTTGGCAGTTTTGTGAAAATTATTTTTGGAATGCGGCGGGGCCTAAAGGAACATATCCGACTTCCTTTGGTGCGAGTCAAATCGTGGATAATACATGGATGATGAATGGCGTGATCAATGATGGCAGTGGCGTTCGTGAAATCCCAAATTGGCAAACAGGACAGAATAAGCCACCGAATCTTCCGCTAGAAATCACAACGGACCAGCCGATCGATCTTAATGACCCTGAAGGAACGCTTGAGCGCTTAGACTTGCCGCAAGAAATCCGTCAAACGTATGAACTCGTTAATGGAGCAGGAGAACCTTATCAAATCGGTAAAATTGCCGCCGTCACTTGGGATGCGGGTTCATTACAACAAGAAAGTACGAATAGCTATACGATTACTGGTGAAACAGAAGCGCACAATCCAGTTGAAGCACATATCACGAGTACGTCATAGTGAGACATTTACTGTGGTTGACCGTCTCAAACTGAGCCAAGTAGTACTTGAGATCGTAAGGACTTCGATAAAATAAACACATGCGACCAAATCAAGAAATCTTTCTTGAACTGGTCGCATGTTTGCGGTTTTAGAGCTGATCATCCAAGCAAGAGTCAATTAGTGGGGCGATCAGCCAATAATACGAATTTGAATGAATCAACTTGATGCCAGCTTTCTGTATATTGAAAGTGAGTATAATCGGTCAAATAGGCCCAATTCCTGACAACAAAGATATTTTTGTCATGTTTTCCTAAATCTAAATGCTGTGCAACAGGTGCGGTGATATTCTCAACGGAAATTTCCTTTTTTGAACAATTCAATTTCAAATGTAGTTGATTTTCAAGATAGCGATACAACGATTGGTTGATGATTTCTTTTGTTAGATCAGCAACGACAGCGGTACGCAGATAATCCACTTCTAAAATCAGTGCCCGACCATTCAACAGCCGGCGACGAAGCAAATACCAGACGGATTCCCCTAAGGTAAAACCTGAATTATCTCTAAGCTGCTCATCCACGATGATTTTTTTTAGGGACAAGATCTCTGTATCGAATGAATGATTTTCGGAATGATATTTTTCTGAAGTTCCTGACAGATCACTAACAAAAAAATCAATTTTATCATGTGCGACCACTTTACTGCCTCGTGCAGGGATTTTTTCGATATACCCTGTGGCTTCTAAACTCTTTAGTGCTGTACGAATCGTATCACGCGTCACCTTAAACTCAGTCATCAATTTTCTTTCACTTGGCAAGAAAGATTCGGGAGGATATTCTCCGTGATGGATCCGTTCGAGAATCAAGTTCGCTAGTTGTTCATATTTACTCAAATATAGTTCCTTGCCTTTCTATCGGGATTCATGAGGAAAAATTTATTCTGTGCTATTTGGTATGTATTATACCATACCAGTTTCTCAGAAGTAGCTGGATAAGTGGCTTATTTTAAGGTAAAAACTAACTTATTATCCCTTTTTATTAGAAAAAGATGATAAAAACTAATTTTTCTTTCATTTTGCGATTTGTAAGGGCTTTATTTTTCCGCTATAGTACGGGGTGTGAAGAGCTATTTTGGTTACTCAATCGTAGCGTCACAATCGTTAAGATAGGAGAAGATAAAGATGAACGAATTTATAAATAATAAGATGTTGCCAATTGCTGCTAAAGTTTCGAATAATAAGATTTTGATTGCGATTCGAAATGGGATCACCCTTGCTTTACCATTGATTATTACCGGGTCATTATTTTTGATTATTTCTTCATTTCCAGTCGATGCTTGGACGGATTTTTTAAGTGCAAATGGAATTGATGCTTATTTGAATAAAGGGGTCACTGCTAGTTTTGGGATCATGGGTCTAGTTGCGGCTTTTGGGATTGCGAATGCGTTGGCTGTTCAGTATGAAAAAGACGGAGTATCCGCAGGTATCATTTCGATTTCTTCTTTCTTACTAGTGACGCCTAACCTTGTATCAGATGACGGTGTTGGTATTCCAACTGCATTTATGGGGGCACAAGGTCTTTTTGTGGCAATGGTGATTGCAATTATTTCAACATTGATCTTCAAATGGTTCATTGATCACAATATCCAAGTCCGCTTACCGGATTCTGTTCCACCAGCGGTTGCGAAAAGTTTTTCTGCTTTGATCCCAGGTGCATCGATCCTGACTTTTTGGTTGGTTATCTATGCGATCTTCCAAATGACTGATTGGGGTTCAATTATTGATGGAAATCTTCGGTGGACCTCTAGGGTTACTTGGCGGAACATTAGGTGGTACGTTAGTGTCGATCTTCTTAGTTTCATTGTTTTGGTTCATGGGTATCCATGGTGCCAATGTCGTGAATTCTGTGATCATGCCGATCTGGTTGATGAATACAGATGCGAACCGTGTCGCTGTAGAAGCAGGGGAAAAATTACCCCATATCATTACGCAACCATTTATGGAAAACTTTGTGTATATGGGTGGCGGCGGAGCTACGCTAGGTTTAGTGATTGCCGCAGCAATCGTTGGTTTGAGAAAAAATTCATCAAAAATGACAAAAACAATGGTTCCTTTGACATTGACTCCAGGTATTTTCAATATCAATGAACCAGCAATGTTTGGGATGCCGATCGTATTGAATGTAACATTGTTGATTCCGTTTATTTTGGCACCGATGGTCAATGCAGTCGTGACATATTTTGCAATGTCACTTGGTTTCGTTCACGGTACGGTAGGAATTGCTGTTCCTTGGACCATGCCACCTGTGATTTCAGGCTTCTTAGCTACTGGAGGTCATATCTCAGGTTCGATCATCCAAATCATTTGCTTGATTTTAAATATTTTGATTTATCTACCGTTCTTCGGTGTAATGGAAAAACAAAATCGCATGAATGAAATGCAAGACATATAAGGAGTGGAAAAAATGGTAAAACGATTTATTAGTGCGCAAGCATCAGAGATCATGGCGATGACTGGCGCAGAGTTGAAACAATCGATCAAAGCAAGTGAGGGACGTGTCATTTGTTCTGAAAACGTAGTGATCCGTGACAGCAATATTGAAGATGTCACGAACTCTGAAATTGCCCGTGCGTATGGTGCAGATTTGATTTTATTGAATGCTTTTGATGCGTTAGAACCAGTTGTTTCAGGTTTGAAAGGCAAAGACGGTGAGCCAATCATCCAAACGTTACGAGAAGTAGTTGGTCGACCAATTGGGGCGAATCTTGAGCCTGTTGATTTAGAGGCGAAGATGGCAGAAGACCGCCCGGATATTCCAGCTGGTCGTCAAGCCACTCGTGAAACAATGGAAGCTGCTAAGAAACAAGGACTGGATTTCATCTGTTTGACAGGAAATCCAGGAAGTGGTGTGACGAATGATGCCATTACAAAAGCCATCTCAATGGCAAAAGAATACTTCGGTGGTATGATCATTGCTGGGAAAATGCACGGTGCTGGTGTGGATGAACCGGTAGCGGACCTAGAGGCAATCAAGTCCTTTATCGAAGCAGGTGCAGATGTGATCTTAGTTCCTGCAGTAGGAACAGTTCCTGGGTTTGATGATAGTGAATTAAAAGCGGCTGTCAAAGTGATCCATGCCGCTGGCGCGTTAGTGATGTCAGCAATTGGTACGAGCCAAGAGTCAAGTGATTCTGACACGATCAAACAAATTGCGATCCAAAATAAAATTTGCGGTGTTGATATCCAACACATCGGCGATGCCGGCTATTCAGGAATCGCTCCTGTAGAAAATATCATGGCGATGAGCCGTGCGATCCGTGGGAATCGTCACACGATCGCGATGATGTCACGTTCGATCGTGCGTTAGGAAAAAGTTAGAAGCTCGAACATTAAGTTCATAAGTAAAAAATACGCCTAGAAAAGTAATTATTAGTGGTTACGTTTCTAGGCGTTCGTCTATTTAGTTGAATCGAGCCTGTGTACGACAATTATTTATCAAGTAGCCAATCAACGATGTATCGAATCGGTATCCCGTCTACTTGGTGGGTTTCATAATATTTACCGGTAATCACTATCTTTTTGTGATTATCTTTGATATGAAGTAAGTTGTCAGTTTCACGATTACTGTTGGGAAGTTCATAGGTTACTTGGATATAGAGTGTTTCATCCAATTTTTTTGCAACAAAATCGATTTCTTGATTATCAATACGCCCAACGTCTACTAGATAACCTCGTCTTAGTAATTCGATATATACAATATTTTCTAAGCGATTACTATAATTACCGTCTTTTCTTCCTACCGCATTTCTGCGTAGTCCAGCATCGATAATGAAATATTTTCCATTTGTTCTTAAATATTCTCGCCCTCTAATATCATACTGTTGCGCACGATAAAAGAGATAACCATGTTCTAATAGGTCCAAGTAGCGATTGACAGTGTGCGTGCTCGTTGAGATGCCTTCACTTTTTAATGTATTCGCAATTCTTGACGCATTGACGAGTTGTCCAACATTATCTGACAAAAAACGAATCAATAATTTCAATACAGTTGCATCTTTTACGCCGGCACGCAAGGCAACATCGTTCAGAACGATCGTATCAAAGATCCCTGACAAAATCGTATCTTTGATTCTTTCATCTGCTAACACCACACTGGGGAAACCACCATATTTTTCATATTCTTGATATGCTTGATCGACGAACCGAGAATCTTTTGCAATGTCTTTTACAGACAAAAATTCTTCAAAGGATAACGGATAAATGGGAATCTCAATGTATCGGCCACTAAGTAAAGTTGCAAGTTCCCCAGACAACATATTTGCATTGGAACCAGTGATGACTAGCTCACAATCAAAGCTAGTTTTTATGCCATTGACGACACGTTGCCATCCGTCGACAAGTTGGATCTCGTCAAATAAAAAATAAATTTTTTTATCATCTTGAGGAATCAATGGTGTTAGCACGTTCCTAAATTTCTCTGCATCTGTGACTACTTGATAATTGAATGATTCAAAATTGATATAAATAATGTGGTTTGATTCAACACCTTGCTCCAATAGATAGCGTTGATAAAGCATAAGTAATACCGATTTACCTGAACGCCTAACGCCAGTAATAATTTTGATGAAATCAGTGTTTTGTAAGTGAATCAGTTGATTTAAATAGTGAGGTCGCTGAAACAAAGTGATCCCTCCTTCGATAAGATATTCTTAATATAATTATAGCATATTTGAAGTTAACTTCAAAAAAATAATCATTTCTGATAAATTTGAAGTTAACTTCAAATTTTGGTAAGAGGCGATGGATCTCCAAACGTTTTTTCATCGCTGTAGCCCAAGATTTATTTTGACAAACCTGAGAGAAGCGATTACACTGGTGAAAAGAAACACACAACGATGTGTGCGGATAAATATGGCAATGGCGCCTAAAAAAGTAGAGTTTATTCTGCTTTTTTAGGCTTTTTTTATGGAGGGAATCAATGAAGAGAATCATTTTGATGGGCGCGATCGGCTGTGGGAAGACCACTCTTTGTCAAGCCTTACGTGGAGAAGCAATTGTTTACGATAAAACTCAAGCAGTAGAATTTCATCCTGAGATGATCGATACGCCGGGTGAATTTATTCTACATCGCCAATACTACTCTGCGTTGACTGTGACGGCGACAGAAGCGGAAGTGATCGGTTTGGTCCAAAGTGCATTAGACCAAGAACAGATTTTTTCACCTGGTTTTGGGCATATCTTTCCAAAAGAAGTGATCGGGATCATGACTAAAGTGGATCTAGTCACAGACGAGAAAGAGTTGGCACGTGTACGTGAACAATTGGTTGCAGCTGGAGCAACGAAACTATTTGAAGTATCATCAGTAGAAAAAACAGGACTCGAAGAATTGGTTCAATATTTAGGAGGACAAACATGAAAATCTACACAAAAACAGGCGACAAAGGAATGACGAAATTAGTTGGTGGACATAGTGTATCCAAAGATTCAGATCGTGTGGAAAGTTATGGAACGATCGATGAGTTGAACTCATGGTTAGGCTATACGATCAGTCAATTGTCAAAAGAACAAGACGTTTTTAAGCAAGAGTTAGAAGAATTGCAACAACTATTATTCGATGTAGGAACGGATCTATCTACGGTGTTAGAAGATGGACGACCACTTAAAGTCCAGCAAGAAAGTGTGACTTGGCTGGAAGAACGGATCGATTTCTATACCCAACAATCACCGGATATTGAGCGATTTATCTTACCTGGTGGTTGTCAAGGCGCGAGTATGATCCATGTAGCGCGGACGATTGCTCGCCGTGGGGAACGTCATATCGTTCGTTTAAGTGCAACTGCGGCAATCAATCCCGAAGTGATCGTGTTCGTGAATCGTTTGTCTGATTATTTCTATGCGTTGGCGCGTTATATGAACGTGCAAATGGGGCAAGAAGATGTTTTTTACACTAGAGGAGAGAAAGTCTTCCACAAGATAAAAGAAGATGGTTTATAAAAAAAGTGTTTGATTTTTCACAAACAGTGTGATAAAGTGCATGTAGATTAATCAAATGTTTATGAAAGATACGAATGGAAGCCAGTGAGATGCTGGCACGGTCCCGCCACTGTGATAAAGCGTTAGAGCTTTTAAGTCAGGTCTTTTCTTATTTTTCATTATTGGGCAAACTGTTTCGAGGCAAAACAGGGTGTTGCTAAAAAATGACGTTTTTTGAAAGTCAGCCCAAGAATATTTGATTCAATCCCACACATAGCACGATGATGTGTATGGGAATATTGGGCTGGTCTTTCAATGGGGAAAGAGATTTCAAGTACAATGGCGTACTGCTGATTCCCGGCGCATGTGTTAATCGATTGTTACAGAATAGACACCATACACTGTTGTATGGATTGTAAAAGAAGCAAAGGGGCTTCAAACAAATGGATGTTTTATTTCCATTGGTTTGAAGTCTCTTTTATTTTGGTTTCAAGGAGGAATGTTCGTGGAAAATATACAATTCTCGACACAGATCATTGTGGGCGAAGATGCGTTACAAAGTCTTGAAAATGTGAAAGAAAAGCGTGTGTTCATCGTTACTGATCCATTTATGGCAGAAAACGGCATGGTGGAGCAAGTAACGACTTATTTAAACCAGTACCATGTATTTAGTGATATTGTTCCTGATCTACCACTTGATAAGATCGTTTCAGGAATCAAAGAAATGGAAAGCTTCCAAAGTGAAGTGATCGTAGCAATCGGTGGCGGCTCCGCAATCGATGCAGCGAAAGCAATGAAGTATTTTGGACAAAAGACAATGGATCTTTTGACGGAACAATTTATTGCGATCCCAACGACAAGTGGGACAGGGTCTGAGGTAACAAATTTCTCTGTGATCACGATCAGTGAATTAGGCTTGAAAATCCCGTTAGTAACGGATAAAATTCAACCAGATGTTGCGATTTTAGATACAGGATTAGTCATGAGTGTTCCACCGAAAATCACTGCGGATACAGGAATAGATGTACTGACACATGTCATTGAATCCTACGTTTCAACAGAAGCAAATGGCGTAGCAGATGCCTTATGTGAAAAAGTGGTTGCTTTAGTTTTTGAATACTTAGAGCGAGCATACAAAAATGGTCAAGACAAAGAAGCCAGAGAACAAATGCACTTAGCTTCTTGTATGGCAGGCATGGCGTTCAATTCGACTTCACTAGGTTTGAACCATGGGATCGCTCATGCGGCTGGCGCTCGTTTACATGTGCCACATGGTCGCATCAATGGCATCTTACTTCCAGAAGTGATTGCCTATAATAGTGGTTTAGGCAATGGTCAAGTGACAGAAGTAGAAGTAGCTGAAAGATATGCGGCATTAGCGAACTGTATCAGTAACACACAAACGAAGAATCCTCGCTTAGGGGTACAAAACTTGATTCGTCTGATCAAACAGTTGCGAGAAAAATTAGACATGCCAGCGACATTGAGTGAGTATGGTTTGTCTTCAAAAGAAGTGTTGTCACATGAAGAAGCAATTGCGACTTCTGCCTTAGCAGATGGCTGTACGAGAACCAATCCTCGTCAAGCAGATGAAAAAGGCGTTAGAGCAATATTAAAAGCAATCTTATAAAATTTGACATCGTGAAATGGCTAACATATAATGAATGAGCACAACGGAGTGCTTCAAAATTTAAGAGCAATGATGCCCTTAATAACGAGCGTAAAGTAAATACTTTATCGCTTATTATTGAGGATTTTTTATTGCTTAAAATGAAGGAGCGAGTCTTGCTTGGAAGAAAAACAACGAATGATCCAAGAATACGTCCCAGGAAAACAAGTTACTTTAGCCCACATCATTGCAAGTCCCGACAAGGAAGTCTATACGAAATTAGGATTACCAGCAGGCACAAGCAATGCTTTAGGGATCTTAACGATCACGCCAAGTGAAGCTGCAATCATCGCTGTTGATATTGCAACGAAAAGTGGCGATATCACGATCGGCTTTATCGATCGTTTCTCTGGTTCAGTAGTTATCTCTGGCGACGTGAGTTCTGTTGAAGCAGCATTACATGCTGTACTGCATGGACTCAAACAGATTTTGCAATTCTCTGTGACGTGTGAAATTACAAGAACTTAGTTCGGGGGAGACAAAGCGTATTGAATATGAAGGGCAGAATTGTGATAGTAGATGATGAGCCAATCACACGATTGGATACTCGAGATATTCTACTGGAAGCTGGTTATGAAGTTGTTGGGGAAGCCGCAGATGGATTTGAAGCAATCGAAGTTTGTAAAGAGACTAAGCCGGATCTCGTATTGATGGATATCCAAATGCCAATTTTAGATGGTCTGAAATCTGGTAAAAAAATCATCCAAGATCAGTTAGCAGGTAGTATCGTGTTTCTTTCTGCTTACAGTGATCAAGAGAATACGGAGAAAGCAAAGAAATTAGGCGCAATCGGTTATCTTGTAAAACCATTAGATTCAAAATCTTTGATCCCAACTATCGAGATGGGGATCGCTAGAGGAAAAGAAACTCAAAACCTGCTACAACAGATCGACAAACTACAATTGAAATTGGAAGAGCGAAAAGTTGTGGAAAAGGCAAAAGGGATCTTAGCAAAAGAAAATAATATTTCTGAAGAAGAAGCTTATCAAATGTTGCGTACATTAAGTATGAACAAACGCGCACGTATGAGTGAAATCGCAGAATTGATTATTATGGATGATGAATAATGGAACGAATCAATACATTATGTCAGCGTTATACAAATCTAACCCAATCAGATATTCAAGAGCTTTGTCGGACGAGTGCTTATTTAACAGAGTCTAAGCATTATGAGACGGCAGATGTGTTCATCGATGTCTTTAATGAAATGACGAAAGAAGCATTAGTTGTCTATCATAAGAAACCAAAATGTATTCCCTCATTATATAAACATGAAGTTGTCGGAAAAGAAGCGTTATTAAAAAATGAACCTGGTGTTTTACGTACCATGGAAACAAGCTTGAACAGTATTGGCTTGTTAGCAGTCACACAAGAAAATCGCTTGATCAAGCAAAATATTTTTCCGATTCGAAATGAACAACGAACAATCGGTGTGATCATCGTAGAAGAGGGAGTCGAGCAACCGATTGGGGCAGTTGAACGACAGGAATCACAGTCAAAAGAACAAGGAACACTTGCGATCGAATCTACATTCGATCCGTTGATCATGGACCAGTTAGCTGAAGCGGTCTTGATTTTTGATACGGCCACTGGAAACTTAGTCTTAGCGAATCATCGCGCAAAAGAACTATACCGAAAACTAGGCTATCGTGAAATGATCAATGATTTGCACTATGACAATCTTTCTCTTGATTACACAACGTTCGAATATGTTCTTTATCAGATGAATGATCAAACCGAAAATCGGTTGATCGAATTAGATACAGCGTATTTAAATTATTACTTTAATATTCGAAAAGTTTGGATTGATGCAGGATCGAGAGTAGCAATGATTATTCAAGATAATACAGAAGTGAAAAAGAAAGAAGATGAAATCGTATCAAAATCGGTGGCGATCCGAGAGATTCATCACCGCGTCAAAAACAATTTACAGTCTGTCGTTTCGTTATTGCGGATCCAAGCACGCCGTACCACTAGCAAAGAGGCTAGTAAAGTACTGAAAGAAAGTGTGAACCGGATCATGGCGATTGCGACGACACATGAATTATTGTCCAAGCAAGTAGAGGATAATGTTTCCTTGCGACAAATGCTTGAGGCAGTGATGTACAATTTCCGCCATATTTTTAATCCGGAAAAAGTGCAGTTGAATTTGACAGTTGATCCGACGATCACTGTTTCCAGTGACCAAATGGTTTCCATTTCGCTCGTCGTCAATGAGTTACTCCAAAATATCTTTGATCATGCCTTTGAGCCAGATCAAAGTGGAATGGTTGAGGTCAGCGGAGAAATCGAAAATAAAGTCATTACGATCACTGTTACAGATGATGGCAATGGCTATGATGTCAACCGAAACAAAGAAACAAGTTTAGGGTTGATGATCGTGAATAGCTATATCAAAGATAAGCTAAAAGGGAAAGTGAAAATTGAATCATCCAACAAAGGAACAAAAACTTGTTTCTATTTTGAACAGAACACCAAAGATGTTGTTCGGTGAAAAAGCAACGATGCTTAAAGATGCGTAGAAGAGATTCTAGGCTGTCTTTAAGCATTTTTTGTTTGCAGAAAGGAGAAAAAACGATGGCAAAAGAAAAAATTCTAACTGTAGGGATCGATTTAGGTACCTCGACGACGCAACTTGTTTTATCAGAGCTGACGATCGAAAATTTTGCCTCTGCATTTTCTGTTCCAAGGATCACGATCTCAGAAAAAGAAGTGATCTATCGCAGTGAAATCATCTTCACTCCTTTGATCAATCAGACAATGATTGATGATGAAGCAATCAAAGCGTTTGTTTCCCGACAATATCAACAAGCGGGGATCGAGAAACAACAAATCCAAATGGGTGCAGTTATCATCACTGGTGAAACAGCTCGTAAAGCCAATGCCAGTAAAGTATTACAAGCCTTGAGTGGCTTTGCTGGAGATTTCGTGGTCGCTACGGCTGGTCCAGATCTTGAAAGCATCATTGCTGGTAAAGGAGCAGGCGCCCAAGAGTATTCGAAAAAGCGTCATACTTCGGTCGTCAATATCGATATCGGAGGCGGAACGAGTAATTTAGTCGTCTTCACTGATGATGAAATCAATGATACTGCTTGTTTTGATATCGGTGGTCGACTGATCAAGGTCGATCAAGCAGGAAATATTTCTTACATCTCACCAAAGATCACAGACATGATCGGGCAGTTGGGACTACCATTAAAAATTGGTACGAAAGCTTCTGTCACAGCAATCAAACCAGTGATCGATGAGCTAGTAAAAGTCTTAGAAAATAGTGTGGGGATCGGTGAACGAAGTCGTTTTTATGACCTGTTTATCACCAATCGAGGGTTACGTTTAGATGAAGAAATCCCGATCGTCACCTTTTCTGGTGGCGTAGCGGATTGCTTGGTCGAAGACGTGACCGATACGTTCAAGTATGGCGATATTGGACTGTTATTAGGGGCAGCGTTACGAAAATCCCAGATTTTCACAGAAAAAGAAGTGTTACAAAGTAATGAAACCATTCGGGCAACGGTTGTTGGCGCAGGATCGCACACTGCAGATATTAGCGGAAGCACGATCGCTTATCATGAGCAGATCTTGCCAATCAAAAATATTCCGATTTTAAAAGTTTCCCAAGAAGATGAGTCTTTAGAGGCTGAGAAAATGGGGGAACGAATCGATGAAAAGCTTGCTTGGCATCGACTGGAAGAAACGCCGCAGATCGCTTTAGCGATGAAGGGGATCGTGAACCCGACATTTGCCGATGTCCAACGATATGCGGATGGGATCGTTCAAGGATTATCTGCCTTGATCACAGAAAATATTCCACTGGTCATCATGGTGGACGAAGACATGGCGAAAGCTTTAGGGCATGCATTACATGCATATTTACCAGGAAATTATCCTTTCATCTGCATTGATTCCGTCAAAGTAGAAAATGGGGATTATATCGATATCGGACAACCTGTAGCTGAAGGCGCAGTGTTACCGGTAGTTGTCAAAACACTAGTATTTAATTAAGGGAGCGACAAGAAAAATGATTTTAAAAACAAAATTATTTGGCAAAACCTATCAGTTTTCTTCAGTCAAAGAAGTGTTGGCTAAAGCAAATGAAGAAAAATCAGGAGATAAATTAGCTGGTGTTGCAGCAACTTCTGCGGAAGAACGAGTAGCAGCAAAAGTTGTATTATCTCATCTGACATTAAATGACTTATTCAACAATCCAGTAGTTGATTATGATGAAGATGAAGTGACACGCATCATTATCGACCAAGTCAACATGCGCATTTTCGGCATGATCAAACATTGGACAGTTTCAGAATTAAGAGAATATATCCTTTCTGATAAAACAGGAGATTTTGAAATCAAACATATCTCTCGCGGATTGACTTCTGAAATGATCGCGGCAGTCTGCAAATTGATGTCAAATATGGACTTGATCGTGGGAGCTAAAAAAATCCACATCGAAAAAACAGCGAATACAACAATCGGTCGCGCCGGTACTTTTTCAAATCGTCTACAACCGAATCATCCAACAGATGATGTGGATGGTATCATGGCTTCTGTCATGGAAGGCTTATCTTACGGCGCCGGTGATGCACTGATCGGTTTGAATCCAGTTGATGACTCCACAGAAAGTGTGAAACGTTGCTTAGATAAATTTGAAGAATTCCGTAGTGAATGGGATATTCCAACACAAACCTGTGTCTTAGCTCATGTGACGACACAAATGGAAGCAATGCGTCAAGGCGCACCGACGGGTTTAGTGTTCCAATCGATTGCTGGCTCAGAAAAAGGGAATACAGCATTTGGTTTAAACGCAGAAATGTTAGCTGAAGCACAAGCATTAGCATTGAGCAGTGGACAAGCAGCTGGTCCGAACGTGATGTATTTTGAAACAGGTCAAGGATCTGAACTTTCATCTGAAGCGCATTTTGGGGCAGACCAAGTGACGATGGAAGCACGTTGTTATGGTTTAGCGAAGAAATTTGATCCATTCCTTGTGAATACAGTTGTCGGTTTTATTGGACCAGAATACTTGTATGATTCAAAACAAGTCATTCGTGCAGGTTTAGAAGATCACTTCATGGGTAAACTAACTGGTTTATCAATGGGTTGTGACGTATGTTATACGAACCATATGAAAGCAGATCAAAATGATATGGAAAACTTATCTGTGTTATTAACATCAGCTGGATGTACGTATATCATGGGCATCCCTCACGGTGACGATGTGATGTTGAACTACCAAACAACTGGTTTCCATGAAACAGCTACAGTCCGTGAATTGTTCGGTTTACGTCCAATCAAAGAATTTGAAGGTTGGATGGAGAAAATGGGCTTGATGGAAAATGGTAAATTAACAAGCCTAGCCGGCGATGCTTCAGTATTTATCAAATAAGTGGGGTGCAAGAAAAAATGAACGAACAACAATTGAAAGAAATGATCACTTCAATGCTAAGTGAAATGGTAGCCGGTGAAAAACCAACGGAACAACCAAAAGCGCCAGTCGCTACAACAACTACGATGACGACAACAGCACCAGTAGTAGAAGAAGGCATGATCGATGACATCACAGAAGTAGATCTACGTAAACAGCTTTTAGTCAAAGATGCAAAAGATGAAGCAGGCTACTTACGCATGAAGGCATTCACGCCTGCTCGTATTGGTGTAGGACGTACAGGAACTCGTTATCTGACTTCTTCAACCTTACGTTTCCGTGCGGACCATGCCGCAGCACAAGATGCGGTATTCTCTGATGTTGATCCACAGTTAGTGGAAGAAATGGGCTTTATTTCGACACAAACAATTTGTAAAACAAAAGACGAATACTTGACTCGCCCAGATTTTGGCCGTCAATTTGATGAAGAAAACAGCGCAAAAATCAAACAACAAACAACACCAAAAGCAAAAGTGCAGATCGTTGTTGGGGATGGGTTAAGTTCTGCGGCTATCGGGGCAAATATCAAAGAAGTATTACCTGCAATCAAACAAGGGTTAAAAATGTATGGTTTAGATTTTGATCAAGTCGTCTTCGTCAAATATTGCCGTGTGCCGTCAATGGATCAAATCGGTGAAATCACTGATGCCGAAGTAGTATGTCTATTAGTTGGCGAACGTCCGGGACTTGTAACAGCAGAATCGATGAGTGCGTATGTTGCCTACCGTCCAACAGTAGGAATGCCAGAAGCTCGTCGTACCGTGATCTCAAACATCCATAAAGGTGGAACACCAGCGGTTGAGGCCGGTGCATATCTCGCGGAATTGATCAAAAAAATGCTAGATAAGAAAAAATCTGGTATCGAGTTGAAAGAAGCCGAATAGGAGGAGAATAATCGATGAAAAATGATCGTTTAGGCGCAAACGTCTTAAGTGTTCAAGTTATTCCAAATGTAGATGCTGCATTAGCAGAGCAATTTGGCCTGACACCAGGGATGCGCTCATTAGGTATCGTGACATCAGATTGTGATGATGTGACTTATGTGGCTTTAGATGAAGCAACAAAGGCTGCGGAAGTACAAGTTGTCTATGCAAAAAGTATGTATGCAGGAGCGGCGAATGCCTCTACGAAACTAGCAGGTGAAGTGATTGGGATCATCGCTGGACCAAGTCCGGCAGAGATCACAAGCGGACTATCCGTAGTGACACAAGTCATCGAACAAGAAGCAAGCTTTATCAGCGCAAATGACGATGATAGTATCGTGTACTTTGCCCATGTGGTTTCTCGTTCTGGAAGATATTTATCAAAAGAAGCCAACATTCGTGAAGGCGAAGCAATTGCTTACTTGATCGCGCCGCCTTTAGAAGCAATGGTTGCACTAGATGCAGCACTGAAAGCAGCGGATGTTGAAATCTGTAGTTTCTTCGGACCACCATCTGAAACAAACTTTGGTGGGGCACTTTTAACTGGTAGTCAATCAGCATGTAAAGCAGCTTGTACTGCTTTTGAACAAGTTGTTCAACGGATCGCAGAAAATCCGTTGAGTTACTAAGGGAGTGTCACGAATGAATGCGATTGGAATGATTGAAGTTCGCGGATTTTTAGGCGCAGTCAGTGTCAGCGATGCGGCTTTGAAATCAGCAGATGTGAATTTGTTGAATGCGGAGATCATCAAAGGCGGCCTAACAACCGTCCAACTAAGCGGGGATGTTGCAGCTGTCAATGCAGCGGTCGATGCCGGTATGGTTATAGCGAAACAATTAAACTGCTTGATCTCACATCATGTGATCTCACGTGTTGATGAACAGACACAAATTCTTTTTCAAAAACCACAAGCAGAAGAAAGTGTCACAGAAGTAACGCCTGAACACTTGGTAGAACCCGTAGCGCCAGTACAAGTTGAAGCTCCGGTCGAACCAGAGAAGGTCAGTGAAACAAAAGATCGTCGAGCAGAATTACAAGCAAAGCGTGTCGCTGAGTTACGAAAAGAAGCCTACAAATTGAATGTCAAACAATTAAAACCATCAGAAATCAAATCTGCAAGCAAACAAGCATTAGTAGAGGCGATCATGGCAGAAATTAAAGGAGTGACCCTATAGTGGATAAAGATTTACGCTCGATTCAAGAAACGAGAGATTTGATCGCAGCTGCTAAGAATGCACAAAAAGTATTAGAAACTTTTTCGCAAACGCAAATCGACCAAATCGTCAAAGCAGTTTCAGACGCAACATTCGCACAGCGTGAGCGTCTAGCAAAAATGGCGAATGAAGAAACTGGCTTCGGGATCTATGAAGACAAAATCATCAAAAATGCTTTTGCTTCAAAAATCGTTTATGAAGAATTCAAAAATACGAAGACAGTAGGTGTCATCAATGATGACCCACAGAAAAAGGTAACGGAGATTGCCGTACCTGTTGGGGTGGTTGCTGGATTGATCCCATCGACAAATCCGACTTCAACAGTGATCTATAAAGCCTTGATCGCATTGAAAGCGGCGAATAGTATCGTTTTCTCGCCACATCCAAACGCCTTACAATCGATCCAAGCGACAGTTGAGATCATCCGTTCAGCGGTTGAATCTGCGGGTGGACCAAAAGAGAGCGTGTCAGTGATCACGACACCAACGATGCAAGCAACAAAAGAATTGATGACGCATAAAGATACGAACTTGATCTTAGCTACTGGTGGTAACGCCATGGTCAAAGCGGCGTATTCTTCAGGAACGCCAGCCATCGGCGTAGGTCCAGGAAATGGCCCTGCGTATATCGAACGCAGCGCATTGATCCCAATGGCGGTGAAGCGCATCATGGATTCTAAAACATTTGATAATGGCACGATCTGTGCATCGGAACAGTCGATCATCGTGGAAAAAGTCAATCGTGAAGCAGTTAAAGCTGAATTGATCAAACAAGGTGCTTACTTCTTGAGTCCAGACGAAGCGGATAAATTATCTCGTTTCATCTTACGACCAAATGGCACGATGAATCCGCAAATCGTTGGCCGTTCTGTTCGCCATATTGCTTCATTAGTTGGCTTGAATATCCCATTCGATCGTCGTCTGATCGTGGCAGAAGAAAGCAATGTTGGGATCAAGTATCCATTCTCAAGAGAAAAATTAGCACCGATCATCGCCTTTTACACGGTTGAAAACTGGCAAGAAGCTTGCGATCTATCCGTTGAGATCTTAAAAGGTGAAGGTGCAGGACACACAATGTGTATCCATACTGAAAACAAAGAAGTCGTCCGTGAATTCGGCTTAAGAAAACCAGTTTCTCGTCTGTTGATCAATACAGCAGGTTCATTAGGAGGAATTGGGGCTTCAACTGGCTTAGTGCCAGCATTAACGCTAGGCTGTGGCGCAGTTGGTGGCAGTTCTACCTCTGACAACATCGGCGTAGAAAATCTATTCAATGTTCGACGTGTCGCTTACGGTGTCACTGATTTAGCAGATATCCGTCAAGAATTTGGCGCTGGCGCTCAAATGCCAACACAAGAAACAAACAACCAAGCGGGCAACAAAGATGAGTTGATCGATACACTCGTTGCCCAAGTATTAGCTCGATTACAATAATATGTAATATATATATTAATGATAAACATACCATAGGAGGAATTTATAATGTCAAGTACAAACGCTTTAGGAATGATCGAAACTCGTGGATTAGTAGGTGCTGTTGAAGCAGCAGATGCAATGGTGAAAGCAGCAAACGTAACATTGATCGGTAAAGAACAAGTTGGTGGCGGATTAGTAACAATCATGGTTCGTGGCGATGTTGGCGCTGTAAAAGCAGCAACTGATGCTGGTGCTGCCGCTGCTGAACGTGTTGGTGAATTATTATCTGTTCATGTGATCCCACGTCCTCACACTGAAGTAGATGCGATTTTACCAAAAGTTGCTGAATAATCATCGTAAGAGACGTCTAAAATGAAACAAGAGCCAAATGAACCGAAAATACTCCTTATATTTTTGGCTCATTTGGCTTGTTTCCAAGACGAGATCAATGCTTTGAAATAATCCATTGGAGAAAGGAGAGCGTCATATGGGTGTGATCACAGAAGACCAGTTACGGCACATGTTTCGGAAGAAAGAAATCCAATCAGGAAGCACTTTCGTCGTTTCAAAAGATTGTCTTTTGACTCCCGCAGCTTCTAGCTATTTACGTGAACATCATATTCCGCTCATGCGAGAAAATCTCGTTTCTTCTCCAATGGGGCAATCGAAGCAACCTCTTTTTGAACAAGAAACGTTGCTGCCAAGTGTGCAACGAAAAATCTGTTTAGAAATAAAGAAGCTGAAAAATCTGCTGTTCTTTCATCTATTGGAAGAAAACGATATGTATGCTGAAGGTTGGTTGTATTTAGAATATCAGCAAGAGTGGTTAGCAAACTTTAGTCGATTCGATGGGAAAACGCTCTCAGCTCATCCACCTCGACTTTCAGGAATGATCTATCGTTCCCCCTTGCAACGAAGAATCTTGCGCTATTCAATCAATGAGATCGAGTATCAAGTAGAAAAAGTCAGTCAATTGTTGGAAGCAGAACTTCCAGCATACTTAGCTATTTTTATGTTATGGGCAGAAGAATTGCAAAGTATTATTCAACTGCCGAAAAACGAGTAGGAGATGAACCGATTGGATCATTTAAATGAAATTATCAATGAAGTAGTCCAACGTATCCAGTCACAGCAAAATTCTTTTGAAGTAGAAGCTTCAGGAAGACACGTGCATTTGAGCCGTAAAGATATCGATGCATTATTTGGTCCTGGATACCAATTAACGAAAGTAAAAGAATTGTCTCAACCCGGTCAGTATGTCTGCAAAGAGCGGATCACTGTCGCAGGTCCAAAAGGCTTATTCCAAAATGTCGTTATTTTAGGACCTGAACGCGCCGAGTCACAAGTCGAAGTATCGATGACGGATACACGTATTTTAGGTAGTCGCGTGCCCGTCAGAGAAAGTGGCAAAATCGAAGGAACACCAGGTGTTGTCTTAATGAACGGTGAGTCAGCTGTTCAACTAGAAAAAGGATTGATCGTAGCAAAACGACATATCCACATGACACCAGAAGATGCAGATAAAAATCAAGTAGTCAATGGTCAAACAGTGAAAGTACGTGTGGAAGCAAGTCGTCCACTGATCTTTGATGATGTCGTGGTTCGCGTCAGTCCAGATTTTGCAACGTATATGCACATTGATTACGATGAAGCAAATGCTTGTGGATTGAACAAAGGAGATCGTGGCTATATTTGTAAATAGGGAGGGGATTTCGTGAAGGTAACGGAGATTGAAAAAGTGATTCAGCAAGTCACAGAAATGCTGATGAAACGATTGCCTCCAGCTGACTATCAGTTAGCGTTGACAGAGGCAAAAGCAGGTTATCCTCAAACGTTATTCGCTGATCTATCAATGGTCGATTGGATAGAAGGGCAAGATCCAACAAAATGTGATGGCTTAGTTGTCCCACACGTCAGTCTTTCTCAGTTGGCTGCTATCGCTCAATTACTTCCGACAGATCATCAAACGACGAGTATTCTTTCTTTTTTGTTCGCAGGAAAGCCTGTACTAGTTTTGCAAGCTGAGTCAGCGAATGATTCGAGCAAAATGAAGTATCACTTAAAAAAGAAAGTCAATGAACTAGCAAAGCAATGCGAACGCTACGGGATGTACTTTTTCGAACAGGAAAACACAGGCTACAACGCATTTTTAGCGAGTTGTCGGAAAAAGCCGTTAGCGAAGGAGTTGCCTAGCCGGAAATATGTGACGGAGAAGCAATTGATCCAGCGGTTGCAACAAACAAATAGAATAGATTTAACGAGTCAAGAACGGTTGACACCCTTAGCAGAGGAATATGCGCTAAGAAATCGTTTATTCAAATGAGGAGGGATCACGTATGCTATTAGGGAAAGTGACTGGAAGTCTATGGTCGACCAGAAAAGATGAAAAACTAAATGGTTGGAAATTACTGATGGTCGATGTATTAGATGAGAAAGAAACGAAAATAGGATTTATTGTCGCAGCAGACAATGCCGGTGCCGGTGTCGGTGACAAGGTATTGATCAGCAAAGGGCAAGCTGCCAGAATTTCAGCTGGTGATCCAGATACACCTATTGATGCAATGATTGTCGGTGTAATTGATTCAATTGAAGAATAAAGGAGATTTACGATGAGTATCAATGAAATCATTATGTATATCATGGTTCTTTTTATGGTTATCGGCGGGATCGATAAATGTATCGGGAACAAATTAGGATTAGGGGAACAATTTGAAGAAGGTTTGATGGCGATGGGTTCATTAGCCTTATCAATGGTCGGGATCATCACATTAGCACCTGTTCTTGCAACGGTTCTTAGCCCAATCGTTGTACCGGTATATGAATTTTTAGGGGCTGACCCTTCCATGTTTGCGACGACTTTGTTAGCAAACGATATGGGCGGATTCGCTTTGGCACAACAAATGGCACATGATCCACAAGCTGGCTTGTTTGCCGGTGCGATCTTAGGCGCAATGATGGGACCAACTTTAGTGTTCACGATCCCTGTTGCTTTAGGAATCATTGAAAAAGAAGATCAACAATACTTAGCAACAGGTGTATTGAGCGGAATCATCACAATTCCACTAGGCTTGTTAGCGGGTGGTTTAGTTGCGGGTATGCCATTGAGCATGATTTTACCAAACTTATTACCGATCGTGATCGTTGCAGCTTTGATCATTGTAGGTCTATGGTTAGCGCCACAAGGAATGATCAAAGGGTTCAATGTCTTTGGTAAAGGTGTAGTGATCGTTGCAATCGCTGGCTTGATCGTTGGTGCGATCCAACAATTGATCGATATCACATTGATTCCAGGAATTGCTCCAGTTACAGAAGGGATTGAAGTAGTTGGTGATATTGCATTGACATTAGCCGGTGCATTCTGTTTAGTCGCTGTGATCACGCGAGTATTCAATAAACCATTGATGAAATTAGGAAAAGTGTTAGGCATGAATGAAATTGCAGCTGCCGGCATGGTGGCTACATTAGCAAACAACATCCCAATGTTCCAAATGTTGAAAGATATGGATCGCCGTGGAAAAATCATCAACGTGGCATTTGCAGTGTCTGCTTCATTCATCTTAGGCGATCACTTAGGCTTCACTGCCGGTGTGGCAAAAGAAATGATTTTCCCGATGATGGTCGGAAAAATCGTTGGCGGGATCACTGCGATCTTTGTGGCAGTGTTCATGGCGAATCGTTTATTAGGGAAAGAAAAAGAAGTAACTGTAAAAGAAAAAACGACTGCAAAAGAGCAAACGATCGTAGAATAGGAGCGTAACGAAAATGGCAGAATTGGATCGTCAAATGATCGAAAACTTAGTACGACAATTAGTGATGGAAAAATTGATGCCGGCAAAACAGGTCGATCCTAGTGGAGTGGCTTCAATTAGACTAGCAGAAATGACTGTCTCTGAAGAAGATCGTCTTGATACAGGAAACCCTGCGGATCGAGTATACACGAAAGATCTCTTTTCATTACAAGAAAGTCCACGCCTTGGTTGCGGCATCATGGAAATGACGGATACGACTTTTGACTGGACATTGGAATATGACGAAATCGATTACGTGATTTCTGGTCAGCTAGATATATTGATCGACGGGCGTAAAGTCTCTGCAAAAGCTGGCGAACTGATCTTGATTCCGAAAAGTACGAGTATCCAGTTCTCAGTAACTGGGGAAGCACGTTTTATCTACGTGACTTATCCAGCAGACTGGCAATCACAATAAGCTAAGTGTTTCGGAAGCACCGCTTATTTGGTTTTATGAGTGATCGAACGTCATGACCTCAACAAAAAATGGATAGGTGCAATAATCAATTTAAGTGAGTGTTTATTTTTTATTTCAAGTATCGATACAAGAGATCATGAAAGTAGATCAACGAGATGTTAAAGCCGAATAAGCCGTGCTTCCGAATGCCTTTTCTTAGTGAGTCATGTGGTGCATTTCGCGCGACAGTACTTGTTACATCAAATCAATCATAACTATTGAAAAGCTGTGGATGCTGTATTCAGGATCTACGGCTTTTTTAGCGTGTTCTCTTGTAGCATCATCACTTAGAATTTTCTTGTTTTATGTTATTGTAATAGAAAGAACAAACAAGAAAGGAAGAAATCGTATGAAAAAAGCATTGCTGATCGTTAACCCTAGTTCTGGAGGAGAAAAAGCAAAAGAATATGAAGAAATGGCAGAAAACAAATTGCGTACTCTTTTTGATGAAGTGACAGTTTTGCATACGGAAAAAAGTGGGGATGCGACGAAGTTTGCGCAAGAAGCTGCCGCCGATCAAATCCATAGTGTCTTTGCGATGGGCGGGGATGGTACGGTGAATGAAGCTATCAGCGGCTTGGCAGAACAAGCGCATCGCCCCAATTTTGGCTTCTTTCCATTGGGCACAGTGAATGACTTAGCCCGAGCGTTGGACATTCCTTTAGAACCTGAAGAAGCGCTGGAACATCTTTCAATCGAATCAACCAAGTCGTTAGATATTGGTAAGATCAATGATCAATATTTTATGAACGTTGTTGCGATCGGAACGATTCCAGAAGCCATCAATGATGTTGATCCTGAAAAGAAAACCAAACTAGGCAAAATGGCTTATTTTGTTTCAGGTTTCAAGCAACTGACGAATACGCAATCCTATACGTTCCGTGTAGAAGTTGACGGTGTAGATGAAGAAATCGAAAGTAGTACACTGTTGATCGGTTTGACGAACTCAGTCGGTGGCTTTGAAACACTTTTACCAAAAGCCGAAATCAATGATGGTAAGCTGCACTTCGTATATTTGAAAGATCGTTCATTTATGGATACCTTAAAAGCCGTTCCTGATCTGATCAAAGGCGTCGATGCGACGACTGAAAATCTTGCTTATCAGACAGCAGAGAAGTTAGTGATCTCTTTAGTAGATGAAGAAGAGTTAGCAACAAATATCGATGGCGATGAAGGAACAAAGCTTCCGGTAACGATCCAAGTATTACCGTCTCATTTATCCGTTTATTGCTAAAAGTAAAAGCGAGTAAACTGTGTCTCAATCGCAACTAGACCAACGGTGTAAAATCAAGAAGAGGACGATCGAAAATCGAAAAAGAACGATTTAGTGAGTGAACAAATTCACTGGATCGTTCTTTATTTTTGCGTTTTTTTGTAAATGTTCGATGAATTTGTTAAGAGGATCGCTTGAAGTTTTTCACTGATTTTTTTAAAAGAACAGACGTACCAATGTGTCAGCTTATCAAAGAAAAGAACCCTTGTTTTACAAATGATTTACAATCTTCATTTACTCCTATCGTGAAGTCCATTAGAAATTTACATTGAATCCATAAAATAAGAGATGTACCAAATAAAAAACAAGGGAGTTTACCACACATGTTTTGGAATAAAAGACGATTGAAAGTTATTAGTGCGATGTTTTTCATGACCGGTTTATTTTTATTAGCTGGGTGCAATTCCAATGCTCAAGCAGATGGCGAAAGTCAGAATTCTTCCGAACCAATCAAGATTGCTTTTTATCCAAATGAATCAGCAAGTGAATTTGAACAATCAAGAAATGAGATCCAAACGATCGTATCAGAAGCAACAGGTAGAGATGTCGAGATCGTCATTAGTACAGATTATAATATCGTGATCGAATCGATTGCGAACGGACAAGTAGATTTAGCGTATATGGGACCAGATGGTTATATTGAAGCCAATCGTAAAAATGAAAATGTTCAAGCGTTTCTAACAAATTCAGGTGCGAGTGGCACGCTGGAAGATGCCGTGTATTACAGTTTTATCGTAGTTAACGAAGAAGATACGGAAGAGTACCAAGAAGATGGTGAATATACACTTGAACCAATCGAGGGCAAAACTTTTTCATTTGTATCTAATTCTTCCACTTCTGGTTTTAGAGTACCAAGTCAAGCAATCGTTGATCAGTTTGGACTTGGCAGCTCAGATGAGTTGATCATTGATGGCGACTTCTTCAATAAAGTACTTTTCGGTGGTTCACACCAAGGTTCTGCGGTGAACTTGCTTAAAGGTGATGCCGACGTAGCAGCATTTATGAACATGGCTCAATATTTTGATGTCGTGGAAGGCGAAGCAAATCAAGCGGGTGTCGTTTACCAAGTCAAAGCAGATGCAGAGGCACCATTTGATACAGTGAGAGGGAAAAAAGCACGTGTGATCCATTCGATCCCTGTGTTGAACGGTCCACTCGTTGCCAACAGAGATAATTTGGATGAAGAAACTGTCGATAAAATCACTCAAGCAATGATGAGTGAGGAAGTGACAAACAATGAAGCAATCTTTTCACCGAAAGACTCTGAATCAGTTGGGCTATTCCAGAAAGAAGCCGATGAACAGTTCGTTGAAGTCACTGACAGTTTCTATGACCCACTTCGCTAAGAAGTAGAAAGGACGAGCCATGCTATTACAAGTAGACTCGATTTCAAAAACGTATAGTAACGGAAAACAAGCGCTAAAAGATATTTCCTTTCAACTAGAAAAAGGAGAATTTGTTTCGATCATCGGACCTTCTGGTGCAGGAAAATCCACGATTTTGCGTTGTATCAATCAGTTGATTTCTGCGAATGAAGGAGCCGTTTACTTTGAAGAAGAAGATATGCAGCATCTAAAGAAGAAGCCGTTACGCTTGAAACGTAGAAGGATCGGTATGATTTTCCAACATTACAATTTAGTCAGTCGCCTCACAGCCGTTGAAAATGTCCTTCATGGCAGACTTGGATATAAGTCTGTCGTGAAAGGATCGATTGGGGTGTATAACGAAGCAGAAAAACAGGAAGCTTTCGATTTATTAGAAAAAGTCGGCTTGTCAGAGTTTGCGTATACGCGTTGTGATGAATTGAGTGGTGGACAAAAACAACGTGTCGGAATTGCTCGCGCATTGATGCAACGTCCTGCATTGATCTTATGTGACGAACCGATTGCCTCTTTAGACCCTAAATCCTCAAAAGTCGTGATGGATTATTTGCAACAAGTGACAAAAGAATTGGCGATTGCTTGTTTAGTCAATCTCCACCAAGTAGAAGTCGCAATTGATTATTCTGATCGAATCATTGGTGTGAACAGTGGCAATGTCGTGTTCTCAGGAAAACCAGAAGAACTGACAACAACAGAGATCAATCAGATTTATCAGTCAGACGAATTGTTAGTATAGGAGGGGTGTCGATGGATAAGGCGCTGAATCAAGATCTTTTTCGAAAAAAGAAGCAGTTGTTATTTGTGACACTCTTCAGCTTTGTTGTCGTGTACGTTGTCTTTTCGCAATTTGTTGGTTTTCAATTTGGGACGGCGGCTGTAGCTATTCCTCAGAGTTTTGTCTGGCTGTTCACCAATTTTATCCCGACAGAAAATTCGATCCAATCATTGCCATTGATTTTATCTAAATTAGTAGAAACGGTCTTGCTGTCGATCACAGCGACGATGACTGCTACAGTGCTCTCATTGATCACCGCAATCATCGGCTCGGAAACGACTGGTCTGAATAAAGCGACAAAAACAATTGCAAGGGTATTTGCTAGCTTTTTCAGGAATATCCCGATCGTCGTATGGGCAATGGTCTTACTATTGAGCTTCAAGCAAAATGAATTTACCGGCTATTTAGCGATCACCTTTACGACATACGGTTACTTGACACGCTCGTTTATGGAAACGATCGATGAGGTCGCTGGCAGTATCACGGAAGCAATGACAGCGACTGGTGCTTCTTACTTTGCGATCATTTTCCAAGGTGTCTTACCCATGGTCTTTGGTCAGCTGATCAGTTGGATATTATTCATGATCGAAAACAATATCCGTGATGCGACATTAGTCGGCATACTAACAGGAACAGGGATTGGTTTTCTATTTGATCTCTATTATAAGAAATTTCGCTACGATATGGCAGGAATGGTCATCTTGACGATCGTCATCATCGTGATCGCATTGGAACTTTCGTCCAATAAAATTAGGAGGATGATTCACTGATATGGTCCAACGACAAAGTGAGCTTGAATTGGCGGTGACAGAAACCGTCTTGACACAACCAACGAAAATTAGACGAAACTCAAAAAAGAAAATCCGGATTCGTGTATGGAAAACGTATCGGGTCGTACCTTGGGTCTTGTTTACTCTACTGACCAGTGTATCGATCTATACGTTATTAACGATGGATTATGGAGAGGTTGTATTACTAGATGCGACGAGACAATTTTTTACAGACTTGCAACGGATTTTTCTCCAGCCAAGACTTTCTGGTCGTTTCTCATTGGAAACCTTGTTGCAAGCTTTAGGGGTGACAGTCGGTCTAGCAGTGATCACCACATTGCTCGGGGGAGTAACAGCTTTCTTGATGGCATTGTTCACAGCAAGGAATATCAGCCATTCGGGCATTTCAAACGCAATCCGAACAGTGATGTCCTTCATTCGGGCGGTGCCGACGATCTTATGGGTCATGATTTTCTCGATTTTGATCGGTTTAGGCGCCAATGCGGCAATCATTGGGATGTCTTTCCATACGATTGCTTATCTAACGAAAGTCTTTTCTGAGAGTATCGAATAAATCGATGCTGGCGTGATCGAAGCGTTACGTGCGTGTGGCGCAAGTTGGTGGCACATTGTTTTCCAAGCGATCGTTCCTTCTTGTATGACAGCCTTGCTTTCTTGGTTGTTTATCCGCTTCGAGATCAACTTTACGAATGCAATCGCTGTTGGTGCCGCCGCTGGAGCGGGTGGATTAGGCTTCCAACTCGCGATGACAAGTAGTTTTTATTTTGATTTTCATGAGATTGGTGTATTGGTGTATATGATTTTAGCAGTGGTAGCGATCTTGGAAGTCGTGGCGATCAGACTACGGAAAAAATATATCATCCATGCTTGATTGAGAACAAAAAATTGATTGGGAAAAGGAGAGGAGAAAGTCGAGTGAAAGCAGATTTACACATTCATAGCTATTTTTCAGATGGCAGTAGTTCGCCAGAAGAATTACTCAAATTAGCGTTAAAGCATCAAATAAATATCCTGTCCGTCGTGGATCAAGACACTTCGGCAGGATTAGCTCAAATCAGACAGGTCTTCGCTCCTTCTCCAATCAATTTTATTGAAGGTATCGAAGTGACTGCTTACGATTTCAAACGCCATCAACAGGTACATATCTTAGGATATAACTTGACGAATTATCAGTACATCGAGCAGCTGTGTGAACCTTTGCGTGCGGCACGCACGAGAAACACACTGCGCCAATTGAAACGAATCCAAACTGAAGGATTTCGTATCAAAGAAGAACAGGTGCGACAGTTTGCAAAACAGGCGCCTGCTCTTTACAAACAACACATTGTCTCTGCACTGATCAAAGCAGGATATGATACATCAATCAACGGGCATCTTTACCGCAAGTTATTCAAACAAAATGATTTTGGTCAAGAAGAGACCGAAATGATCGATGTCTATGAAGTCATCCAAGCCATCAAGCTAGGTGGAGGCATGTCAGTTGTCGCTCATCCAGGAAAATTGGATAGTTTTGATCTGATTCCTGAACTCGCTTCATTTGGCATCCATGGCATCGAAAAATACCATCCAGAACATAGCCTGAAAGATCAAAGAAGGGTACAGGAGCTGATTGAACGCTTCCAGATTCGTTGCTTCGGCGGTTCTGATTTTAAAGGGAAAAACGGTCCAGATTATTTTGGCGAATGTATGATGTCCAATGTGCGTGAATTTCCTGATGAGCTATTATTAGATGCTCAGATGCAAGCAAACTAGATTTTTATCTTCTATTTTTATCCGATACTTAGCCCCCCAGCTAAAAAGACGGTTCTTTCATTGGCGCGATTACCTTAGCGCTTTTGGAAGAGCGTTTTTTTATGTACATAAAAATTTCTGAGGTATGGATCATTTTTTCGACTGCTTAAAAAAAGATGTTGGCAGATTTTACCAACATCAAAATTGCAACGGTTAGCTGTGACTGAAAGACAGCAGTATATTTTTATAGTGTTGATCAATCTAGCGCATCAACAAATCGCTGCGTGATTTCTTGGGGGCGGGTAATGGCACCACCAACCACGATTCCAGCTACGCCTAAAGTTTGGATCTCCTTGGCTTGTTGTGGAGTATGGATTTTTCCTTCTGCAATCACAGACACATCTGCTTCTAGGAGGCGTTTGATCAAGACCATATCAGGACCGTCTGTTTCTTCACTTTCTTCGGTATAACCGCTTAATGTCGTTCCGACAAAATCGATCCCGGCTTTATGTGCATTGATTCCTTCTTCAAATGTAGCAATGTCTGCCATGAACAATTGATCAGGATATTTTGTTTTGATTTGTTCAATGAATTCGTTGATCGATAAGCCGTCATGTCGCTTGCGCAACGTGCAATCAAGTGCGATCACTTCGACACCAGTTGCTACTAACTCATCCACTTCTTTCATCGTTGCGGTGATAAACGGTTTTTCAGGAGGATAGTCTCGTTTGATGATGCCAATCATCGGCAAATCAACTGTCGCTTTGATCTCTAAAATATCTCTGACTGAATTTGCCCGAATGCCAACTGCTCCAGCTTTTTTTGCGGCTAATGCAAAATAAGGCATCAAACCACCTTCTTCTGAATAAAAAACTTCGCCAGGTAATGCTTGGCAAGAAACGATCAATCCCTGATTGATTGTTTCTAAAAATTCTTGTTTATCCATTTGTCAAAAACTCCAATCTGAAAACAATAATAACCCATTTCTACCAAAAATATAGCATCCGCTTTCATAAGTGTAAAGGGAAAGGGCTTTAGTAAAATCGCCACTTATTGAAAAAAACAATAGTTTACAAAAGAAGAAATAACCTTTTTTCGTATATACTGAAAAAGTTCTTGATTTTTTCTTAAATTTTAGATATGATTTTAACAATTTAGGGTTATTTAAAAGAAAAGGGGAAGAAAAATGACGAAGTATCAACGAAAGGTATTATTATCAACATCGGCGGGTATTGCTTTAGAAAATATGGATATTATGTTTTTAGCTTTTTCATTATCTTCAATGATTGCAACTTTTAATATTAGTGGAACGCAAGCAGGTTTGATTGCAACGATCACTAATTTAGGGATGCTCGTTGGAGGTATTTTTTTTGGATTGATGGCAGACAAATACGGTAGAGTCAAAGTGTTTTCACAAACCGTCATTTTGTTCTCAATTGCTTCATTATTAATGTATTTTGCATCGAATATTTATCTTGTCTATCTCTTTCGCTTCATCGCAGGGATCGGCGCTGGTGGGGAATACGGCGCATGTATGTCTCTGATTTCTGAAAGCTTTTCAAAGAAACAAATCGGCCGTGCGTCTTCTGTTGCCGCTATTGGTGCACAAGTTGGGGCAGCTCTGGCAGCAATCTTAGCAGCGGTGATCATTCCTTTATTTGGATGGAAAATGCTTTACGTCATCGGTGTATTACCGGTCTTGATGGTTTTGTTTATTCGAAAAGGGTTAAAAGAACCAGAAGCATTTGAGGAAACAAAAGAAACTGGTAAAAAGACAAAGCTTAGTCATTTGTTCCAAACGAAGCAATTGGCGTGGCAAACAACAGGTTTAAGCTTAATGGTTACTGTACAGATCGCCGGCTACTTTGGGTTGATGAATTGGCTGCCTTCGATCATGCAAGCACAACTTGGTCTATCGGTATCTGGCTCCTCTTTATGGATGATCAGCACGATTTTAGGTATGTCATTAGGAATGATGACATTCGGGATCATCATGGATAAAGTTGGTCCAACATTAGCGTTTGGCTTATTCTTGATTTGTTCCTCTCTGTCTGTCTTTTTACTTGTCCTTGCGCATAGTCAATGGAGTTTAGTTGCAGCAGCAGTAGTCGTGGGCTACTTCATCAATGGTATGTATGGTGGTTATGGTGCAATCATCAGTAGTTTGTATCCAACCGAGATCCGTGCAACAGCGAATAACTTTATCATGAACTTAGGCCGTGCAGTTGGTGGTTTCTCATCGATCGTGATCGGATTTCTAATGGATCATTATAGTTTGACGGCGGTGATTCTATTTTTAAGTGGTATTTATTTAATCAGTTTGGTTGTCTTGATGACTTTATCAGGAGTGAGAGATCTAAAAACGAGCTTACAACAATAGGAGATCGATCTAAACATAAGAACAGATTGAGGTTGTATCAGAAGCATTAAAAAGGGGCGAAATCAGCCCCCAACTTACATAACAAACATATTTACTATTTTAAAGCTACTATATGATGTTTCTTTTTTTATAAAAAATAGAATAGATTATTAAAATAAGTCTAAACTATTTTTTCTCTAAACATGGTATGATTGAAGTAACTCGATTTAAAAGTAGGAGAAGATCAATGGAAAAAAGTATGGCAAACATCAACCGCTTTAGAGATGATCGGAATTGGCGTCAATTTCATAATGAAAAAGATTTGGCGATTTCGATTTCTTTAGAAGCATCAGAACTATTGGAATTATTCCAATGGAAGCAACCAGAAGAAGTCACAACGGCTCAACTTGAGCGAATCAAAGAAGAACTAGCAGATGTGCTGATCTACTCTTATATGATGGCGGACAATCTAAATTTAGATATCGACACGATCATTGAAGAGAAGTTACAAAAGAATGCACGTAAATATCCAGTAGAAAAAAGTAAAGATAAAAAAGAAAAATATACGGAGCTATCATAGGTAGAGCATGATTGGAGGAAAAGAGATGAATAAAAAGGGAAGAGTCAAAAAGTGGCTCGTCAATTTCCTGTTGTTTCTACTATTATTAGTAGGATTAGCTTTGATTTTTAATGAACAGATCAAAGACTTTTTTGTTAAAAACACCGGAGATGCGTACGCCATCGCTAACGTATCTCGTGAAGATATCGTAAAAAACAATCAAAAAGACGCAAACTTTGACTTTGATTCGGTCGAGTCAATGAGTTCAGAAGCGGTATTGAGAGCCCAATTGAATCGACCAGATCTACCGGTCATCGGAAGTATCGCTGTACCATCCGTTTCGATCAACTTACCGATTTTTAGAGGATTGGATAATGCGAACTTATTATACGGAGCAGGAACTTTAGATCCGGATCAAGAAATGGGGAAAGGGAACTACGCCTTAGCCAGTCACCGTGCTAACAATCCAGAACTACTTTTTACCCCATTAGAAAATCTAAATTTAGGGGATAAAATCTATATCGTCGATTTAGAAAATGTCTATACGTACAAAGCGACATTTAAAGAAAAAGTCGATCCTTCGGCAACAGAATTATTGAATATCGAAGAAGGAAAAGAATTGATCACCTTAATCACTTGTGGTGACATGGATGCCATCACACGCTTAGTCGTCCAAGGAGAACTCGAAAGCATCACACCAATGAAAGAAGCAACCCAAGAAATGAAAAACGCCTTTGATATGCCAACGAGAACGTTTTAAGAGAGGTTGTGAGAAAGCCGTTCACCTCCAACTAATAAGGCAACTTTTGAGAAAATAGTTTTTTTATTTTTTCAAAAGTTGCCTTATTTTATTCGTATGTTGCCAAGATTGTTTTTACAGGATGCTGAAAAGTTATTCCTTTCTAAAAAAATAAAAATTATGAAAAGGGTTGCATAACTAATGTAATAGTGATATAGTAAATGTAGTTAATCGATGGATTGTTACTGTTCGGCAGGCAAAACCAGAATTCAGCTAGTACTTACGGGCGGATTCTAGGTTTTTTTTATTTTTTAGTTGGGAGGGCGATGTAGATGGTCATAGAAAAAGTCTTGAATAATAATGTCGTCATTTCAAAAAATGAATTAGGCGAAGAAATCATCTGCATGGGGAAAGGCATTGCTTTTCAAAAAAAATCAGGCGATACGATCCCTAATGAATCGATCCAAAAAGAATTTGTGTTAAAAGATTCTTTTACCACGCATCAGTTCCAACAATTGATGGCGGATGTCCCGCTAGAAGAAATCGAGCTTGTGAAACAGATCGTGGATCTCGCGGAAGAACAACTAAAAATACAATTGTCGCCAAACATCTATTTAACACTGACAGATCACATCCATTATGCGATCAGTCGGGCAAAGGAAAACATCGAATTACCTAACCCTTTACTATTTGAAACCAAAAAGTTTTATCCAAAAGAATATCAAGCAGCTAAACAAGCCCTTCAACTAGTTGAAGCAAAGCTTGGTGTGAGTTTGCCAGCGGATGAAGCAGGTTTCATTGCCTTTCATTTCGTCAATAGTGAACAAGGGAATGGGGATATGCAAGTAACGATGGCGGCAACGAAAATGGTGCGAGATATCTTAAGCATCATCAGTAAATTTTTCGGTATCGTCTTCGATGAAGATTCCTTGAATTATCAACGAATCATCACACATTTACAATTTTTCACGCAACGGTATTTAAAAGATGAAACATCGGACGAGAAAGACGAATTTCTTTATGCACTCGTCCAAGGAAAGTACCCAAAAGCGTTTCGCTGTGTGGAACGTATCAATGAATATCTTGTACAAACGCAACAAAAAGAGATGGGACCAGGAGAACAAATCTATCTGACGATCCACATCCAACGCGTAGTAACAGAAAAACAAACCCAATCATAAGGATTGTTACTGGATCAGGCAGGCAAAACCTAGATTGAAAATATGGACACGTCTAGACACGTGACCGTTTTTTGGCTCTTTGTCAATAAGGACTGATGAGTGCAATCAAGTGAAATCCGGAAGAAGAAGTGAACACTTCTTCTCCGGATTTTCTTCGTTATTTGACGTGAATGACTTGATTCGTCAAAAAGATTCGGATGCGCATGTTCTCAAATGATTTAAAGCCATAAGACACTCGTTTGAGTGTTTTGATGTGGGTGTTTTTTGCTTCAATTTTCCCATTAGAGTAAGGATAAATCAAAGAATGACGAATCCCTTCTTCATAGCTCAGAAGATTTTGTAGTTTTAGCCGAAATTCTTTATCTAATGTTTCTGGTAACTGATGCAAGAGAGTGAAAAATGACTCGTGGTCTTTGTCACGAAAGGCATCCGCTAGTTCATGGAACGCTTGATAGGCGACTTTCAAGGCAGTTGAAGCACTTAATAAACGGTCAAGCACCATGGCTTCTGTCAGGTAAGGATACTTTGGGGCACGAAAGCTACGCCAAGTTTTATATTCTGTGTGGTTGATATTCTTCCGATTTTTGGTGAGTAAGCGCCAATGGCTTTTTAATTTCCTTGGCATTGTCCGATTGCCCGAAGCAATCAGGCGTTTCATTTCACGGACACGAAAATCTTGGAACGCTTGATTCATGTGTTTGATCACATGAAAACGATCAATGACCAGTTTGGCATGAGGAAATACTTTTTTTGTTAGTTGAAAATACGCCGCATTCATATCAGTAACTAAATAGTCGACGTCAGATGGATTCACACATGTCTGGAAATAAGTGGTCAACCGAGACAATTTTCGAGTGGGTAAGATATCAACTAATTGCCCGGTTTCCCCATCGGCACAAATAAAACTCATCTTATCTTCTGAGGATACATGGGAACGAAATTCATCGACCATCAATACTTTGGGCAGGTGGCGCTTGGCTTGTTTTGGTAAATAGGTTTTTAACGACTTCAAAATACGCGTCACCGTTGGAATAGACACCTGGCAATGCTTTGCGATAAAAGATAAGGAGACCTTTTCGGTGAGTAAAGCAATGATTTTCATTTTTACATGCTCGGCAATCGAATGATTTGGCCGAACAAAATAGCTTTGGGCTGTCCAATGGGTATGGCAGTTTCTACAGTGATAACGTTGTTTCTTCAGCCGCATGATTAGCGGTAAATGGTTGAATTGATCGAAACGAATGCAGGTCATTTTCTTGCCATTTTTGACAATGACCGTTTTCCCCTTCGAATCTCTCACGGCAGAGCCACAAGTCAAACAAGCAGAAGTAGGAGGAGCTAACACTGCGTCAATAACTAAAGTATTGGTTTGATGGAACGTTTCGTAAGAAACATCTTGGATGGTTAAATATTTATCTGTTAATCGGAGCATTTTTTTGATAGAATTTTCCATAGAGCATATCGTCCTCTCAGTTGTTTATTTTGTGGTGATTTAATCATACTAGAGAACGATATGTTTTTTAATACCCAAAAAGAAAAAGTGGACTGACGAATCAGAATTGATTCATCAGTCCACTTTATTATAGAGCCCGTTTTTTCAATCTAGGTTTTTTATTTTTTATCAAAAAGAAAGAAGGAACGAATATGGATAATCAAGCAGTAGGACGGAGAGTCTGGGAAGCCGTAGGCGGAGAAAAAAATGTAAATAGTTTAGTGCATTGTGCGACAAGATTACGTTTCAAATTAAAAGATGAATCAATGGCAGACACACAGAAATTAAAAAATGATCCAGATGTGATCCAAGTCGTGCAAAGTGGCGGCCAGTATCAAGTCGTGATCGGCAGTAATGTGTCGGATGTCTACCAAGCAATCGTTGATGAACAAGGTTTAGGTGAAGGCGTAAATTCAGATAGTGAAGATACAAGTAAAAATCCGTTGAATCGATTGATCGATATTATTTCAAGTATCTTTACACCGTTTTTAGGTGCAATGGCAGCAGCGGGGATATTGAAAGGTTTCTTATCACTTGCGACAGTATTAGGTTGGTTGGCAGCTGATAGCGGCGCTTATCAAATCTTGTTTGCAGCAGCAGACGGAGTCTTTACTTTCCTACCAGTGATGTTAGCTTTTACGGCTGCAAAGAAATTCAAGACCAATCAGTTTTTATCGGTAGCGATTGCTATGGCGTTAGTCTATCCAGCAATCACACAGTTAGCAGGTTCAGGGACGGCAGTTGACTTTTTCGGTCTACCAGTGATCTTGTCTCAATCTGGTTATACTTCTTCTGTTATTCCGATTATTTTAGCTGTATGGGTACAAAGTAAGTTTGAACCACTTGTGAAGAAAGTCATTCCACAATTTTTACAAATGATTTTTGTACCAATGATCGTCTTGTTAGTGATGGTTCCTTTAACATTTTTAGTATTAGGACCAATTGGAACCGTTATCGGTAATGCGTTAGGTGGCTTATTCAACTCGATCTACAGCTTCAGTCCATTAGTTGCTGGGGTCATCATGGGTAGTATGTGGCAAGTGTTAGTTATGTTCGGGATGCACTGGGGCTTTGTGCCAATCATCTTCTTGAATATTGAACAATATGGGTTTGATGTCTTGATGCCAATGCTTTTACCAGCAATCTTGGCTCAAGGTGGTGCAGCACTAGGTGTCGCTTTACGCACGAAAGATTCAAAATTGCGTTCATTAGGGATCTCTTCTATGATCACTTCATTTTTCGGTATCACTGAACCAACTGTTTATGGTGTTACTTTACCATTGAAAAAACCGTTTATCGTTGCTTGTATTTCAGGCGGTATCGGCGGAGGAATCATTGGTTTTGCCGGAGTTAAAGCATTCTCTAGTGGCTTGATCAGTTTACTAACGATCCCAACATTTATCAGTACTGATCCAGCACTTGAATCAAGTGTCACAATGGCAGTTATCGGTACGGCTGTTGCCTTTGTTCTTGGCTTTATCGGTACTTACTTGATTGGCTTTGATGAGGAAGTACAGGACCAAAAATTAGAAAAAACAGAAACAACGACTGGTGATACGATCAGTACCGCACGTCATAACTTGAAAAGCCCATTGACTGGAAAAGTTTTACCATTAACAGAAGTACCGGATAAAGTTTTTTCTTCTGGCGCAATGGGAAAAGGGATCGCTATTGATCCTGAAAAAGGCGAATTAGTTGCTCCAGCAGAAGGGGAGATCACGACGATTTTTCCAACAGGTCATGCAGTTGGTTTGACAACGACAGATGGAGTTGAGATTTTGATGCACATCGGGATGGATACTGTGGAATTGAACGGTGAAGGATTCGAAACGTTCGTCAAACAAGGAGATAAAGTAAAAGCAGGGGACTTGCTTGTCCGCTTTGATATTGAGAAAATAAAAGCAGCAGGCTATAGCGTCATCACCCCTGTTGTCGTAACAAATACTGATCACTTTGCAGATGTGTTAGAACTTGATCAACAAGAAATTATTGCTAATGAAGATTTTCTGGCAATTGTAAAATAAAAGGAGGAAAACAACAATGGTAGCACGATTCAAAAAAGACTTTTTATGGGGTGGCGCAACAGCCGCAAATCAATTAGAAGGTGCTTTTGACCGCGATGGCAAAGGCTTATCAGTAGCAGATGCAATGCCTGGAGGGAAACAACGTTTTGCGGTTATCGGCAGTGAAGAATTTGATTGGACGATCAATGAGGAGAAATACCTTTATCCAAACCATCGTGGGATCGAACACTATGATCGCTTCAAAGAAGATATCGCGTTATTTGCGGAAATGGGTTTTAAAAGTTATCGCTTTTCGATTGCTTGGACACGTATTTTTCCACAAGGGGATGAACAAACACCGAATGAAGCTGGCTTAGCTTTTTACGATGAGTTGATCGATACTTGCTTGAGCTATGATATCGAGCCAGTCATTACGATCTCTCATTATGAAATGCCGTTACACTTGGCAAAAGAATATGGTGGGTGGAAAAATCGACAATTGATCGAGTTTTATGAACGTTTTGCTCGTACCGTATTAGAACGTTACAGCAGTAAAGTGAAATATTGGATGACGTTCAACGAAATCAACTCTGCTTTTCATTTCCCAGCATTGAGTCAAGGGTTAGTTAAAAGTAATGGGGCAAGTGACTACCAAAATATTTTCCAAGCATGGCACAATCAGTTTGTCGCTAGCAGTAAAGCGGTGAAAATCGCACATGAGTTGCGTCCTGACATCCAAGTAGGCTGCATGATCATCTATGCAACGACTTATAGTATCGATGCAAACCCGATCAATCAAGTCGCAACATTGATCCAAAACCAAGAGTTCAACTTCTTCTGTACAGATGTGCAAGTACGTGGAGAATATCCAGCTTATACAGCACGTACGTATAAAAAATATGGAGTAGACGTTGACAAATTAGAGCAAACGGAAGAAGATTTCCAATTACTAAAAGAGTATCCAGTCGACTATATCGGCTTTAGTTACTATATGTCATCAGCCATCGATGAAACGAATCCAGATGCGGACACATCGAATGGGAACTTACTAGGTGGGGTGAAAAATCCATTCCTTGAAGCAAGTGAGTGGGGATGGCAAATCGATCCTGAAGGCTTACGTGTGGCATTGAATGAATTATACAACCGCTATGAAAAACCATTGTTTATTGTCGAAAATGGTTTGGGAGCCATCGATAAAGTGGAAGAAGATGGAACAATCAATGATGACTATCGTATCGATTACTTACGTCGTCATATTGAAGCGATGGCCGACGCAGTTGCCGATGGCGTCGATTTGATGGGCTACACGCCATGGGGCTGTATTGATTTAGTTAGTGCATCGACAGGTGAAATGAGCAAACGTTACGGATTTATCTATGTTGATCTCGATGATGAAGGAAATGGCACTTTAGCGCGTTCAAAGAAAAAATCTTTTGATTGGTACAAAGCAGTCATAAAAACGAACGGTGAAGAATTATAAAAAATAACGACTGGGCCATTTATGATGGAAAGCGTTTTAAGAAATGAATCCTTGTGTATTTAGTAATCAGATGAAAATGCGAATAAAATTCTATTCGTTTTTATAAATGATGTTTATGTTATTAAATCAAGGATATAACAAAGGTACTAAAAAAGTATAAGAATAAGCTTGGATGTTTTGTTATGTCTAAGCTTATTTTTTGTGCTTAGGTAGACCAATTATCAATATTTCTATTTTTTTTTTCGTTTATTTATGTTATTCTTTTACTAACATAAAGGTGAAAGGTGAAGCCATGAAAAGAACGCGTGTACTATATCTAGAAGTAGCAGACAAGATAAAAGAGGATATTTTTTCAGGAAAATATCCGGTGGGGAGTATGTTACCGACTGAAAATGAATTAGAAGAATTGTTCCAAGTGAGTAAAATCACTGTTCGCAAAGCGATCGAGTTATTAGCAACGGATGAATATGTCGAAAAGAAAAGTGGTCGAGGCACAACGGTATTAAGCAATCGTCCATATAATCGATTATCCAAAGCGGAAAGTTTTACACAGATCTTAAAGGATTCTCAATATGAAGTCTGTAAGGAAACGATTGGTTTAGAAAAGATCAGCATCAAAAAAGATGATCCGTTGTATTCGATGTTCGGTTCAGCTGCCGTCTGCTTCAAGCGTTTGTACTACTTGAATGATCAACCGTATATCTATTTTGTTCACTATTTGCCAAAAGATATGAATAAAATGAAACAAAAAGAATTTGATAAAGAATCATTATATCGGTTGTTAACGCAAAATAACCATATCATCGACTCTTTTTCAGATGATTTTTCTGCTACGTTTTTAACAGATGAAGAAAAAGAATTGTTGAAGACAGATTCAGAGATCGCAATCAAGCGAACACGTCGCTCAACGACGGAAGATAAAGAAGTGGTCGAGTATTCAGAAGCGATCTATCATACAGATCTCCATCCTTATCATATCAATTATGAAACATAGACAATAGTAATGAGGTTGTGACAGAAGTGTCCAGCTCCGAGAAATAAGCCGAGACACCCGAAAATTGTTCTTCAAATTTTTGGGAGTCTCGGCTTATTTCTGAAGGAGTTGCTTCTGGCAGACTGTTTATTCATTTTTAAGGTTAAAATCAAAATGAATTTTATTTTTATCCCCGACGCTTTTTTGTCAGAATAATCATATATTTCAATGAAAATGTTTACATTACATCGTTAATATGTTATCTTTTATTTAAACATTATAATGTTTTGATAAAAGGGGGAGTAACACATGGATAAATTTGTAGGGTTGATTGAACAAAAAATTATGCCGGTGGCGAATCGGATCGGTACACAACGTCATATGACAGCGATTCGAAAAGGGATCATCGCGACGATGCCATTAACGATTGTCGGGTCATTCTTTACGATCTTATTGAATATTCCGATCGAGTCAGTCGCTTCGGTCATTGAACCATATCGTGCAATTTTAGATATTCCGTTTCGTTATACAGTGGGGATCTTAGCTTTATATGCTACCTTCGGGATTGCCTCTTCATTAGCCAAGAGTTATCGTTTAGATTCATTAACTGCTGGGATCTTAGCTTTGATGTCGTTTTTGATCGTCGCTGCGCCGCCAACTCAAGTGTTGGAGGACCTTGAAGGAATCTCAGCCGGTCGCTACATCAATATTGCTAATCTTGGTTCAGGTTCTTTATTTGGGGCCATCGTAACAGCTATATTATCCGTAGAAATCTATCGCTTCTTTATTGAAAAGAAAATAACGATAAAAATGCCAGATGGCGTACCGCCAGAAGTAACCAATTCATTTGTCGCATTGATCCCAGGAGCCGTGATCTTGATTTTCTTTTGGGTCATCCGTCATTTACTTGGTTTTGATTTAAATGGTTTCTTGAGTCAATTATTGATGCCGCTTAAAGGGGTATTAGCAGGAAATAGTTTATTTGGTGGACTACTTACAGTCTTCTTGATTTGTTTCTTCTGGGTGTTAGGGATCCATGGACCAGCGATCATGGGACCAGTGATCCGTCCGTTTTGGGATATCTCGATCGCTGAAAATATCGATGCATTCAATGCAGGCACGAATGCCCATGACATGCCCAATATTTTTACAGAACAATTTTTACAATGGTTTGTTTGGATCGGTGGAGCGGGTACGACCCTTGCATTAGTCGTCTTGTTCATGTTTTCCAAATCCAAATATTTGAAGAGTTTAGGTCGGTTATCGATCTTACCTGGTTTATTCAATATCAATGAACCGATGATTTTCGGAGCGCCAATCGTTATGAATCCAGTCTTAGGGATTCCGTTTATCATAGCACCATTAGTAACAACGACCTTATCTTATATCCTGACGGTAAGTGGATTAGTACCAATGATGGTCGCCCGATTGCCTTTTGCGATGCCAGCGCCTATTGCGGCTTGGATGAGTACGAATTGGAGTGTGGCCGCGGGTCTATTAGTGGTACTCAACTTCTTCATCACGCTTGCGATCTACTATCCATTTTTCAAAGTCTTTGAGAAACAACAGTTGGCACGAGAACAAGAAGAAGAAAAAGCAGAACAAGACTCGATCCAGATCACAAATGGTATCACAAACGAGTAAATAGACAAGAAAGCAGGAATAAATATGAAACGTTCACTAGGAATCTCTCTTTACCCGGATCATAGCGATCCCCAAGAAGATCATGCGTATCTTAAAATGGCACACAAATACGGTTTTACTCGAATTTTTATGAGCATGTTAGAAATAACTGAAGATACAGAACAAGTCAAACAAAAATTTCAACAATTGATCGAATATGCTGCTTCGCTTGGTTTTGAAACGATTTTAGATGTGGCACCCTCGATTTTTGAACAGTTGAATATTTCTTATGACGATATGAGTTTTTTTCATGAGTTAGGGGCAGACGGCATTCGTCTGGATCTAGGGTTTGATGGCAGAAAAGAAGCATTGCTGACTTACAATCCATACCAGTTAGCGATTGAGTTGAACATGAGTAATGATGTGGCTTATTTAGAAAATATTTTGAGTCACCAAGCAAATACACCATTTTTATACGGCTGCCATAACTTTTATCCGCAAGCAGGAACAGGACTTCCATATGAATTTTTTGAATCGTGCAGTCTTCGTTTTAAACGCCAAGGCATCCGCACTGCTGCGTTTATCACTTCTCAAACCGGAACGATCGGTCCTTGGGATGTGAATGATGGATTACCGACATTGGAAATGCACCGCCAGTTAGGCGTTGTTCCAGCTGCCAAGCATTTATTTGCGACCAATCTCATCGATGATGTCATTATCGGCAATGCCTATGCTTCAGAAGAAGAGTTGCAAGCTCTAGGTGCAATCGATCGATATCAGACTGTTTTGGCGATTGATTTTCTTCCTCAGATCAATGAAGTTGAGCGAACGATCGTTTTGGACGAGCAACACGTGCGTAGAGGTGATATTACGGAACAAGTGATCCGTTCAACTGAAGTAAGAAAAACGTATCAAGCGGATGCCAATCCTCCGCATGACAATGAACAGCTGTTTCAACCAGGTGACGTAGTTATTGGAAATGATCACTTTGGGAAATACAAAAATGAGTTACAGATCGTATTAACGCCACATCACGATCCAAGAAAAAATAAAGTTGGTTCCATAGTTGCGGATGAACAAGTGTTATTATCTTTCGTCCATCCTTGGTCAAAATTCAAATTTAAAGAAAAGTAGGCGTTTGCGATGTTTGATTTAATCATAAGAAATGGCAGAGAGTTAGGAAAAGAACCAGTGGACATCGGTGTGAAGAATGGCAAGATCGCGCTGATCAGTCAGCAGATCGAAGAGTCGGCAAAACAAGAACTAGTACTGTCAGCTGAACAGTATTTATCCGCAGGTTGGATCGATGACCATGTCCATTGTTTTGAGGAAATGACTTTATACTATGATTATCCAGATGAAATCGGGATAGAAAAAGGCGTTGCGACGGTTATCGATGCTGGGACAACGGGTGCAGAAAACATCCATACCTTTTATGAACACGCGAAACAAGCAAAAACAAATGTTTTCGCTTTACTGAATATTTCCAAATGGGGTATTGTTGAACAAGATGAATTAGCAGATTTGTCAAAAATCCAAAATGAACTGGTTCATCAAAAACTAGAAGAATTGCCTGATTTTATTGTAGGGCTTAAAGCACGGATGAGTAAAACGGTCGTGGGTGAAAATGGCATCACACCTTTAAAATTAGCAAAGAAAATCCAAAGCCAAAATGATGGCTTGCCTTTAATGGTCCATATTGGTTCTGCTCCGCCGAACTTAGAAGAAATCTTAGCGAATCTGGAGAAAAATGATGTGATGACTCATTGCTTCAATGGGAAATCTAACGGCATCATCGATCAGTCGACCAACGAAATCAAACCGTTTGTCAAAAAAGCGATTACTGATGGGATCGTGTTTGATATCGGGCATGGCACGGATAGTTTCAATTTTGATGTCGCTGAAGCTGCACTTAAAGCAGGGATCAAAGCCGATTCGATCAGTACAGATATTTACATTAGAAATCGCAAAAATGGACCGGTGTATGATTTAGCGACGACTATGGAAAAACTGTTTGTCGTTGGTTATTCTTGGGAAGAAATCCTTGAAAAAGTAACAAGTGCGCCGGCGAAGCAGTTCAATTTGACAACGAAAGGTCACATCAAAGAAGGCTTTGATGCAGATTTTACGATCTATACTTTCCATGACCAAGAAAAGCAATTGACAGATTCGAATGGCAATACACGTACGACCATACAGCAAATCATCCCTGTAAATGTGATTGTAGGAGGCATCAACTATGACTGTAACTTATGAAAAATTTGGTTTGAATGAAGTGATCAATGCTTCTGGTCGGATGACGATCTTAGGTGTCTCCACTTTGACCGAATCGGTGTTAGAAGCCCAACGTTTTGGGGGCGAACACTTTTTTGAAATGGCCGACCTGATGAAGAAAACCGGTGCCTATTTGGCGCAGCAATTAGAAGTGGACGATGTACAAATCGTTTCTTCAGCTTCTGCTGGCATCGCTCAATCGGTAGCTGCTGTTATCGGTCAAGGTTCGTTGTATCATGTGCATCATCCTTACGATGAAACAATCAAACGTAGAGAAATCATCTTACCAAAGGGACATAATGTCGATTACGGTGTGCCAGTAGAGTTGATGATCCAACAAGGTGGCGGGCATGTCATCGAGGCGGGGTATGCGAACCAATGTACACCTGAACATATCGAACAAATGATCACTGAACAAACAGCGGCTATTTTGTACATCAAAAGTCATCATACGGTACAAAAAAGTATGCTGAGTGTGGCGGAAGCCGTTGCTGTCGCTAATAAGTACGAGTTACCATTAATCGTTGATGCAGCAGCTGAAGAAGACTTGCTGAAATATACTGCACTAGGCGCTGATCTAGTGATCTATTCAGGTGCCAAAGCCATTGAAGGTCCAAGTGCCGGCATGGTGATCGGCAAAGAGCCGCTTGTTTCTTGGGTACGTCTTCAGTCGCAAGGGATTGGTCGCTCAATGAAAATCGGTAAAGAAAATGTTCTAGGATTTGTCCAAGCAGTCGATGATTATTTAACAAATGGCAGTGAGTCAGGCGAATCGATGAAAAAAAGAGTTCAACCATTTGTTGAAGCACTCGAAAAACTTCCGGGTATCGAGGCTAAGATCGTTCAAGATCCAGCTGGTCGGGAAATCTATCGTGCGAGTATCCAAGTCATTAAGGGCTCAGCAATGGATATCATTAAGCAGCTAAAAGAAAAAGCACCAGTAATTTATACAAGAGACTACCAAGCGAACAATGGAATCATCGAGTTCGATATTCGCTCTGTGACACAAAAAGAGATGGATAAAATCATCTACCGACTAAAAGAAATCTTACAATCAAAGGAGTAATCATGATGTCATTGACCCCAAATTATCTTGAAGATAGAATTTGTTTAAATGTATTGGCTAATTCTGTCGAAAATGCGAAAGAATGTTACGAGGCAGCGGAAGGGCATATCCTATTAGGTGTCTTATCTAAAAATTATCCGAGTGATGACGAAGCAATCGCAGATATGAAAAAATACCAAGAAGCAACTAATAATGCTTTATCGATTGGTTTAGGTGCTGGTGATCCAAACCAAAGCCAAATGGTGACTCGCTTAGCACAAGTACTACAACCTCAACATGTCAATCAAGTATTTACAGGTGTGGGCGCTTCTCGGGCGGTCTTAGGGCAATCTGAGACGATCGTCAATGGTTTAGTTTCCCCGACTGGAAAAGAAGGCTACGTCAATCTTGCGACGGGTCCTTTGAGTAGCCAAGGTCCTGCCGCAATGGTTCCGATCGAAACAGCCATTCGTTTGTTACAGGACATGGGCGGCAGCTCGATCAAATACTTTCCAATGAAAGGCTTAGCGCATAAGAAAGAATATGAAGCAGTTGCAGCAGCTTGCGCAGCATTTGATTTTTATTTGGAACCAACAGGTGGAATCGATCTCACAAACTTTGAAGAAATCGTTCAGATCGCAGTCGATGCAGGAGTCAAAAAAATCATCCCTCATGTGTATAGTTCGATCATTGATCCAGAAACAGGTGATACCCGACCACAAGAAGTTCGTCAACTGTTGGATATGATGAAAAATTTAGTGAAAACAGGTGAGTGATCATGAAAATCGGCGCATTTGGTGAAGTGATGTTGAGGCTGACACCACCTGAAGCTCTCCTGTTAGAACAGACGCACACCTTGCGGATGGCGTATACAGGAACAGGTGTGAATCTAGTCGGAAATTTAGCACACTTCGGAGTAGAAAGTTACTTATTGACGGCATTGCCAGATAATCGTTTGGGAGATGCTGCATTGGCCAACTTGAAGAGTTTGGGTATCAATACAAGGTATGTGATCCAAAAAGAGCAACATATCGGTACTTATTTTGCTGAGATGGGATACGGAGTCAGACCAACAGAAATCACCTATCAAAATCGTAAAAATAGTTCTTTTGGTTTGGCAATGATCACCGATTATGCGATTGCGGACTTTGTCGAAACAATTGATCTGGTCCATATCTGTGGCATCAGTTTGAGCCTAAATGAACATTCAGCGGAAGTAGCGATCGCTGTGGCAAAAACTGCACATGAGCAAGGAAAAAAAGTCTGTTTTGATTTTAATTTTCGCCCTAGTCTAAACCAAGAGCCAGATAAAAAACGAGTGATGAAAGAACGCTATCAAGAAATACTTCCCTATTGCAATGTCATCTTTGGCTCCGTTCGTGATCTATCTGAATTGTTAGAGTGGTCGATGGATGTGTCCAGTCAATCGGCTAAAATTCGCTCATTCCAAGCATTCTTGAGCCATTATCAAATCGAGTGGTTTGCTGGAACGACGCGACACACAACCGACGAGAAAAAACAACTTAGTGGATATCTGTTGAGTCCAACAGAATGGATCGAAACAGAGAGGTATACACTCGATAGCTTAGATCGTATCGGGGCAGGTGACGCATTTGCTGCGGGGATTTTATTAGGCTATAGTGAAAATTGGTCATTGGATCGATCTGTTGAGTTTGCTTTAGGAAATTCCCGTTTAGCTCATACGATCCAAGGGGATGTGCCGTTGACGACTAGGAAGCAAGTCGACCAGTTATTGTCTCACCCAACGATCGATTTGAATCGATAATGAAAGTTATACAAAAAACTGGGAGAAAAACGGTACAGTTTTTCGTAGCTTTTCAGATTCGCTTGACTCTCTATCTGGGAATCAGTATCATAAGTGGCAGATAGAAACAGTTAAATAAAAAAAGGCCCCCCAATTTTTAGTGGCAGCTAAAAATTGAGGGCTTGAGTAGTCAACGCATTGACCAATCAAGTTTGCCATAGTCAATGGAAACCATCGACCGAGTTCATTGTATCGAATCTTAAAAGAGATTGCTAGCTTTTTTGTCGACAAAATGAATAAAATGTATGGGCTTTTATTTACTGTGCCAAAAAGAAGAGGGACAATCGTTCGCTCTTCTTTTTTTGTCCAACACGTATACCCAAGGACGATTGATCTTTGAGCGCAGTGGTGAAAAGTAAGAATTTGAATGACGCCATTCGCGTAATCTCTTATTGATTTTTCCAGACAGTTCTCAAGGATCAAGGCAAGTCGTGCGTCTGACTTCATCAATCATTTAGCTGTTTTCTATCCTTTGTAGAACCATCCTAGAAAAACTTGGTGAACGATAAAAATGAAAGATAACAAAAGAAAAAAAGAGCATTCGCTTTTTGTAAAGAAGTGAAATGTTATCCATAAGAAAGTCGAAAGAAAGAAAATAGTACGAAGTAAGTCATTACATATTTATTATTTTTAGTTATTTTAAAAAAGCCGTTCAACATAATCAGAATAAAAATCATTTGAAGTTAAAACACTATATATAGTGTTTTTTGTTTTATATAACACTAAATGATAACAAAATCTAGTCTTTTCTTTTAAAAAAACAAGAGTAGAATAAAGGTAGTTCTACAAGTGAGGATGTGTTTTTTTGAAGTTAACAATTTTTTGTGGTTCCCGTTTCGGACACGATCAGAAGTATCTTCTTTTGGCTGAAACGATTGGAAAATATATGGTAGAAAAACAAATCGAATTAGTATATGGTGGCTCAAACTCCGGTATTATGGGTGTATTTAGTCGCACGATTTTAGAAAATGGCGGACAAGTAACGGGGATCTATCCTGTGGGGCTGTTTTCTGACGAATTACCTAAAACAGATGTAACGACGTTTATTCCAACGGAAACGATCGATAAGCGTAAAGAATTACTATTTGAACAAGGTGATGCAGTGTTGGTTTATCCTGGTGGGCTGGGCACACTGGAAGAATTCTCACAATTGCTTTCATGGATGGCCATCGGTTTGATTCCAGAAAAGCCGATCGGTATCTTGGATGTTCAGGGGTATTATTCAAATTTGAAAGATTTGCTTGGGCACTTTGTGAGTGAAGGATTCATGTCAGAAAAATGGCTAGATCAACTTTATTTTTCAAATGATCCTTTTAAGTTGATCGATCAATTATGTGCAGTAGAAGAACAAACAAAATCAATGATGCAGGAGATTAAATAATGAGTTATATTTATTTAGCAGGACCTTTTTTTTCAGAAGAACAAACCGAGCGCATTGCTCGTGTTGAAAAGGCATTGACTGCCAATCCTACAATGGATAGTTTTTATTCACCAAGGCACCATCAACATAGTAATTATGAGATGTTCAGTGAAGGATGGGCACAAGAGGTCTACGAAAGAGATATGAAAGAGTTACAGGCAGCAGATTTGGTTGTGGGGATATTAGATTTTGAACATCAGACGATCGATCCAGGTACTGCTTATGAATTAGGCGTTGCCACGATGATGGATAAACCGATCATCATTTTCCAAGAAGAAAGTGTACCGACTAATTTGATGATCACACAAAGTTTGCATTCATATGTAAAATCGATCGAAGCAATCGAAACATATGATTTCAAGATGTTGCCAAAAAGCGTCTATAAAGGCGAATACTTATAGAATGAGAAGGGATTAGATGTCAGTGATATTGATTTCAGGAACAATTGGTGCAGGAAAGAGCAGTTTGACCGACATGCTTGCCAAAAAGATTGATTCAAAACCATTTTATGAAAATGTAGAGGACAACGAGGTACTACCTTTGTTTTACTCAAATCCAGAACAATATGCGTTTTTATTGCAAATTTTCTTTTTAAATAAACGTTTTTTAGCAATGAAAAATGCCTTGAACCATGACGACAACGTATTGGATCGTTCGATCTATGAAGACAGTTTATTGTTTCATCTAAATGCTGATCTAGGACGTGTATCAGACATTGAAGTTCAACAATACGATAACTTATTGGACACGATGCTTCATGAATTAGATGATGTTGCTCCTAAAAAAAGACCAGATTTACTCGTGCATATCAAAGTTTCTCTTGATACGATGCTGGAACGAATCAAAAAACGTGGACGTGAGTATGAACAATTGGAAAGTGATGAAACACTTTATCAGTATTACCGATCATTAAATGAACGATATGATCAATGGTATGAAGACTTCGATGTTTGTCCTAAGATCCAAATCGATGGAGATGCCTTCGATTTTGTCGAAAGACCTGAAGATGCACAAGTGGTGATTGAACAGATCGAAGCGAAGTTAGCTGAATTAGAAGAGCAACAAGCTGGAAGTTACTACACCGACAATCAACACGCAAAAGGTCAAAAGTTAGACTAGTGAATACTATGTAAGAGAAAAGTCGCCACTGTGGTCAGTGACGACTTTTTTTGATGCTTGTCTATTTTCTCGTTTCTTTATGCGCTTCTTCTTCCTTTATAGAAAAGTCAAAAGGTTGATTTGAGCCTTCGATCATTTTGTGACAATGGTCACAAAAATTGGCTCTTCCTTGGTCGTTGATTTCTGTATGTACGTTTTGGGGTGTCGTACAAGCACAGTAATCTTGAGTATTTGCTGTATGCATATTTTTTCTCCTTAATATATCAAGTGCTTCTTTACTATAGCAGAAACACAGAATAGAAACAAAATAAATTAAGAAAACTTAGAATTTTTTATAAATGATATTCGTCTATTATAGAAGAATGTAAAACGATAAAAGAAGCAGATAGACCGACTAATAAACTGTCAGTCTGCTGCTTCTTTATTGTGCAATGGTTCTATAAAGTATAGATATTGCCTTCCTCGTCTTCTATACGGAAGTTTCCGATTTTTCTAAAATGAAAAGTTTGGTTCTTATCATCTTTTTTACCAACGATCGTATACTGTTCATCTTCAGTCGTGATCTTGACATCGGTTAGAACGATTTTCTCTTGAGAAGAATTTGCCGTATCAGTTGCAGATTCTGCATACGTACGGGTCCATTCCATCGTATCGTCCTTAAAGATGATTTCCGCATTGGCTAAGTCCATATTTTTTCGGACCTTCAGCGTATAGGTACTATTTTTTATATCAGATTCATCCGCCTGAAAAGTGGTGGTATTCGTTGTTTCTTCAGTTGATTGATTTGCTTGGCTACACCCAGAAAAAGTGAACAAAGCAAAAATCAACGTAAAGCAAATCAGTGTTTTTTTCAAAATAATGCCCCCAGTAGATTGGATAAAGTGATTATACCATTGAATCCAGTAATATGAAATAAAGGGGACAAGATACGCCGTGCTATTTGGCAAGGGCGATTGGCTTTACCGGTAGCTCTAGAAAATGATTCTTGTATTTCAACGTTGGAGAAAAAAGCCATTATGCTCGACTTGTCAAATGAAAAAAGTGAGAAGGTCACTTCGTACATTTTTTCTTTGAATTGGTCTAGTCTTTTTATAGAAAACGGTTTATAATAATGGTTGTAAACTGAGAAAACGTTTGCTATATTGAAAGTGCGCAACATAAAAAAACATAAATGAAAAAAACAATGAGGTGCAAAGATGACAACTTATCAATTTCCAGAAAAATTTTGGTGGGGTTCCGCAGCTAGTGGACCACAAACAGAAGGACGCATACTTGGCGATGATAAAGGCGACAATATTTTTGATTATTGGTTTTCAAAAGAGCCAGAAAAATTCTTTGATCAAGTAGGTCCAGGAAAAGCGTCTCAAGTTTATACGAAATATAAAGAAGATGTGCAGTTGATGAAACAGACTGGTCATAATTCTTTTCGAACATCTATTCAATGGAGTCGCTTGATTCCAGATGAAACAGGTAACGTAAATCCACAAGCAGTCGCATTTTATAACAGCTATTTTGATGAACTGATTGCTCATGGCATCGAGCCATTTGTCAATTTGTATCATTTTGATATGCCGATGTACCTTCAGGAAAAAGGTGGTTGGTTGGCTCGTGAAACTGTCGAAGCCTATGAGACATATGCTAAAACTTGTTTTGAATTATTCGGGACAAAGATAAAAAAATGGTTCACGCACAATGAGCCGATCGTTCCTGTTGAGGCTGGCTATTTATATCGTTGGCATTATCCTGAAGAATCAGATATGAAAAAGGCAGTCCAAGTTGGCTATCATGAGGCGTTATCTTCTGCTTTAGCTATCAAAGCCTATCATGAGTCTGAGCAAGATGGAAAAATCGGGATCATTTTGAATTTGACGCCTAGTTATCCAAGAGATGAAAACAATCCTGAAGATGTGAAAGCAGCGAAAATTGCTGATGCCTTTTTCAATCGTTCCTTTTTAGATCCTGCGGTCAAAGGGGATTTTCCACAAGAATTGATTGAAATCGTGACAGACCTCGCGATTCTTCCTGAGATGGAAGAAGGAGATTTAGCGATCATCAAAAATAATACTGTCGATCTATTAGGTATCAATTATTATCAACCACGGCGAGTAAAAGCAAAAGAATCAGCAGTTGATCACAAGAACGGTCCAATGCCAGAAGATTACTTTGATAACTATGAAATGCCGGGACGTAAAATGAATCCTTATCGCGGTTGGGAAATCTATGAACAAGGCATTTACGACATTTTGATCAATGTTCGTGATAACTATGGTAATATCGACTGCTTTATCTCAGAAAATGGCATGGGTGTTGAAAATGAAGCACGTTTTATTGAAGAAGATGGGATGATCCATGATGATTACCGCATCGAATTTGTTCAAGAACATTTAAAATATGTCCATCAAGCAATCGAAGAAGGAGCGAACTGCTTAGGTTATCATATGTGGACGTGTATGGACAATTGGTCATGGACGAATGCTTATAAGAATCGCTATGGTTTTATTTCAGTTGACCTAGCAGATGGCAAACGAACGATCAAAAAATCTGGATACTGGTTCAAAGAAGTATCTGAACAAAATGGATTCTCTGTTTGATTAGAAATTTGTTCTTTTTTGATATTTTTTAATTTAAAAATATCATCCCGAGATTGACGATGATCTCGGGATTTTTTTCTTTTCAAAAAATAATTTTTCGTTATTTTTTATCTTTTTCTTTAATTTCTACGCTTAATGTTTCATTTTTTGTATATAATAGATTAGGTAAATTTGAATGGGAGTGGAAGAAGGTATGCGAAAAAAAAGGCCTTTTCTTCTCTTTTGGTTAGTTGGCTTTTTTATAATACTTATATTATCCGCAGTAATTTCTGGTAAATTGACCGCTGATCTCGCTCATGAAGAACCAGAAAAAACCATTGCAAATAAAGCTTCAGTAGATGAATTCAAAAAAGAATTTTCAACCTATTGGTGGGCAGACTACGAAGTCGTAGCAAACTACGAAAAGGGTGAATTAGAGATTTATCTGCCAAAAGACAAGGAAAAAAATCAATTCATCAATGTGAATGATGTCTTAAGTGCCATTTCAATCAGACAAGTCCAACACGGGGATAAGCACTTGACCGTTTTGCTGTTGACTGATGATAAGCAAAAAGTCGCTCGGCTAAAAAACGGGAAGGTATCATCGAGTTATTCTGAAAAAGTAGACCCAGAGATGGTCGATCAACGTTTAGCTGAATGGCAGAAAACGACAGAAGAAATCCAAGAAATATCGGAAACGACATCAGATTCTGTTTCTGACGAGACGACCAGTACGACCAGTTCTGTCACAGTGACTGAACCTTAGCAGTGAGAACGGTGTAGCTACGTGAAAAAAGTTCAAAGGGCTATTGAGATCAGCCATTTGAAGAGCTTGTAATAGAGGGATTCATTACTAAGAAACAAGGTGGTATCTACAAAAATTTTGTAGATACCACCTTGTTTTAGAAGAAGTGGCTTTTTAAACGAGAAAAATCTAGCTAGAAAACGCAAGTTATTAATTTATAAAAAAGAGTAAAAAATCAAACTTTTTTAGCAAAAATCGAATTTTTAGGAGCAAAATAGACAGGAATAATAATTTAGAGAGAAGTGGTGACTTTGACACAGCTAAAAAAAATTGGCCAACATCAAGTACTCGTGGTTTTGATTGCTGGCTTTTTCTTTTGGATGAAAACGATTTTTGCTTACTACACCGATTTTTCTTTAGGGGTAGAAGGTAGTATCCAATCTTTTATTTTATGGATCAATCCGATTGCAACAACGCTATTATTCTTTGGGATTTCTTTGTATTTTAAAAAGATCAGAACAAGTTTGATCGTATTATTTATCATCGATTTTTTAAATACGTTATTGCTGTATTTGAATATTATTTTTTATCGTGAATTTACAGATTTTATCACCGTTAAATCAGCTCTAGGTTTCTCTAAGGTGTCTCAAGGGTTATCTGGTAGCTCTTTTTCTTTGATGAAACCACATGACATCCTTTATTGGGTGGATATCGCAGTCTTTGCTTTTCTGTTGATTCGTGTATTGGTAAAAAAAGTACCTCTTAAAGCACAGCCGATACGCAAGCCAGTTGCAATCGCGGTCACTTGTTTGTCCGCCTTGATTTTTTCTGGCAATCTTGCAATGAGTGAAGCAAATCGTCCGCAATTATTGCAACGAACCTTTGACCGTTCTTATATCGTGAAATATCTTGGACTTGATGCGTATACGATCTATGACGGGATAAAAACGGGAATCACTAGTAGTGTCAGAGCACATGCAAGTAGTAATGGACTAGATGAAGTCCTTGATTACACGAAATCGCATTATGCTGCCCCTGATCCAGAGATGTTTGGACTGGCAAAAGGAAGAAATGTGATCGTGTTGCATCTAGAAAGTTTTCAACAATTTTTGATCAATATGAAAGTCGATGGACAAGAAGTCACTCCTTTTTTGAATAGTCTTTTCACCGACCAAGGAACGATCAGTTTTGATAATTTCTTCCATGAAGTTGGGCAAGGAAAAACCAGTGATGCTGAGAATATGTTGGAAACCGGAACGTTTGGTTTACCTCAAGGTTCGCTGTTTACAGAATTAGGATCTGATAATGTGTTTCAAGCTGCTCCAGCGATCTTGGACCAAACCCAAGGGTATACTAGCGCAGTTTTTCACGGGAATGTTGGTAGTTTCTGGAATCGTGACCATGTGTATAAAAATTTAGGCTATGAAAATTTCTTTGACCGGTCATATTTTGATGATTCAGATGAAATGCTTGGGTATGGGATTTTAGACAAAGATCTATTTCGGGAATCAGCAAACTATTTAGAACATTTGCAACAACCATTTTATGCGAAGTTTCTTTCAGTGACGAACCACACACCATATTATACAGATGACAAAAATTTTGACTTTCCTTCATTGGATACGGGAAATAGCACGGTGGATAACTATGTGCGGACAGCCCATTATTTGGATCAATCACTCGAACAATTCTTTACGTATTTGAAAGCTTCGGGGATTTATGATCACTCGATGTTTGTGATTTACGGAGATCACTTTGGTATCTCAAACACAGATAATAAAGACCTTGCTTCAGCACTGGGGAAAGATCCAGAAACATGGGGTGATTTCGACAATGCCCAAATGCAAAGAGTACCGTTGATGTTCCATATCCCAGGTTACACAAAAGGAACAGTTAACCATGAGTATGGTGGCGAGATCGACGTTCTACCAACTTTACTCCACTTACTAGGAGTCGAAGACAATAATTACATCCATTTTGGTACAGATCTACTTTCACCGCAACATGATCAAGTCGTAGCATTTAGAAATGGGAATTTTGTTGCTCCAGATTACACAGTACTAGGTGGGAAAATCTACGATACGAAAACAGGACAGCTGCTTGAAGCGAATCAAACAGCCGAACAAAAGGTAGAAAAAGAACAAAACCAAGTAAAAACAGCTTTGAGTCTTTCGGATAAACTCAACCAAGAAAATCTCTTGCGCTTCTATGTGCCAAATGGGTTTAAAACAATCGATCCTACACAGTATGACTATAAGAACCAAGTAGAACGAAATAAACAAATCGAAAAAGAAAAGGGTTCCGCTTCAACGAGTGTCTATTCTAAAAATCATGATCAGACGACAACGAACCTATACCCAGCAGATAATGGGGCAGTGGATAATCCTTAGACTCGGATAAATACCGCTACTTTCACAACCTATGATAAACGGTGCTCAAGGAGCTGACCTTCAACACTAAGCTAGAAAAACAAAAAATATGAAAAGCTATTTTCTGTTTTTCTATCTTACTGCTCAGGTCAAACCGCTCCTTTCACAACCTATGATAAACGGCTTTCTCACAACCTTAACAAACTTCTAAAAAGTTGAGTTTTCTCACTTTTTAGAAGTTTTTTTATTGATATTCAAATATTTTTTCATTTATGCGTACTTAATTAGTGAATGCAATAAATATTTCGATAGTTCTTTTCTTTTTACGATCGTTGATCTTACTAAGAGAATCTTATTGAAAAATGCACACACAAAAGGAGGCATCATCTTATGCACGATGGAGAATTAATCAAAAAATTACGGGTGAGTCGGAAGCTGACACAGTCACAATTGGCAGAGGGGATCTGTTCAAAAACTTCACTAGTTGGCATCGAGAGTCGGACGATCAAAAAAATTTCTTTTTTAACGCTAATGGCTTTTCTTGATCGATTGAATATTACGCTGACAGAATATGAATCTCTAAGAAACCAATTGGAAGAACCACGTAAAACGAGAAAAACACGCAATTTGTTGAACAAGGTACAGGAGGAAGATTTTGATCCTTACAAAGAAATCGCAGATAATCGCAAGCAATTCAAACGGACAGCTGATCTGTATTATCTCGTACTGAATATACATATGTATTGGAAATCACATGTGAAGCCAGATATCCAAGTGGAGTTTTTAGGATATGAGATACGGATGATCGAAGATTATTTTATGAAAATGAAAGAATTTGGTCGATATGAACTCGACTTGTTAGCAGAATTTCCGTTTATTTTCAGTGATTCATTTATTGAAAACAATTACTTGAAAATCAAAAAAAGAATGCGTAAAGCCATGAAGTCAGGATATGATCAGTGTTTGTTCCTTTTTTTGAAGAATTTGACTGTTTATTATATCGACAAAAAAAGATACAAAAAAGCTCGAAGTATCAACGAGGATATGTATCGTTGCTTAGCTTTAAAACCCAAAAGAGCAGCTATTTATGAGAGTTTGATGTCTGATTACTATCGGCATTTGATCGCAACTGCATTGGGGGAACCGACGGAAGAAGGGGAATGTCAGTCATTGTTTGCGGTGATCGAATATACATTAGGAAAAGAAGAACGAGAAGAGTTGGAAAAGAAATTATTGTCGATCCAAACCAAACGATAGGACGTTAGAGAGAGTAGATCCAAGTGGATATTTGGCTTAATGCAAAAGGAAAACCAGTACCTCTAGTATTAAGTCAAAGCTCTCACTGAACGTGTTAAGCGTGACCTATCTCAGAAGTACTGGTAAAAAACAAAAATAAATTTCACGAAATCAAGCAGTCAACGGCCAAAGACTTCATTTTTTTGGCTCTTCTACTTTTTTCGTATCGAATGGTGGAAAGAAACGCGTGATCTCAGTATTCGCTGCATCTCGTGAATCCGAAGCATGGATGATATTTTCTGTACCAGGTAAGGCAAAATCGCCCCGGATCGTCCCAGGAACGGCATCTGCTGCTTTTGTTGCACCGACCATTTTACGCACGAGATCGATCACATCTTCACCTGTTAATACCAGAAAAACGACTGGTCCAGAAGTCATGTAGTCGATCAAGTCCTCGAAAAAGCTTCGACCAGAGAGATGTTGATAGTGTTCTTTCGCTAGTTTTTCAGTCATCGTAGCGAATTTCATTTCAGCTATGGCGAATCCTTTTTCTTCAAATCGCTGGATGATTCGACCGACCAGATGACGTCTTACCCCATCAGGTTTGATAATAACAAGTGTACGTTCCATATCCTTCACTCCTAACTGTTGTGATATGCTCATTATACCTAGAGAAAGAAAGCATGACAAACGAATCCCTTATACTTTCATTTATTTTTTTGAAAATGTGTTTGACATTCCGTCAAATAGTTGTTACATTAGGTGAGGAAAAACTGAATAAGATTTGTTAGGTGAGGCTCCTATACAAACATAGGCTACTGCCCAAAAATGTCGAGAGACGCCAATGGGTAGAACAGGAATTGTCGAGATAAGGCTTTTCATAAGGTAGCTAAAAGCTCTTTTGCTTTTTACGTTGTATAGTGCCAAAACTCAACGAGTAGATCGACCACGCTTTTTTTTGTGCACTTTTTTGACCTTTCGCTGAGTTTTGGCGAAAGGTTTTTTGTTTGTCACCGACCAGTTTTTCAAATAAAGAAGTGTTTGAGGGTGATCTAGTTGGGAAGTTGAAGTATCAAGTAATCAGACAAGGAAGTAAAGTTAGTAAACGAAAGGAGATGAGAACAAATGGATGACAGTCAGGAGTACAAGGAGACAAAGCGTTGGTCTGTTGAGACTATTATCTATCTGTTCTCAGCGCCTTTGAAACACTCTGTCTCCGTTGATTAAGTAAAAATGGTTCAGGGGCATCAGTCTTGTTTGTCTCTTAAAACCAAATAAACGGTGTTTGGAAGTCAGTTCTTTCAATATCAAGTCAAAAAGTGAAAAAATGCGAGCAGCTATTTTTCTCAATTCCTGCCTTAATACTTGGAACTGAACGGCTTTCTCACAACCTAAAGATCAAAGGAGAATCACAAGATGGAAAAAAAGAAAGAAACAAGAAAAGTCTATGCTGGCTTTGCTAGTAAAAACAAGCAACAGTTATTCGACTTATTTCATACAACACAAAAAGGCTTGTCTACAGAACAAGTCGAAAGTCTAAGAGAAACTTATGGAAATAATAGTATTTCATATGGAAAGAAAACGCCTTTTATTGTAGAAGCGATCAAAGCGTTTATCACCCCTTTTACGTTAGTATTGATTGCATTAGGAATTATTTCTTATATCACCGAGTATGTATTAGCCGCTCCAGCAGATAAAGATTTGTTTGGTGTGATCATCATTTTCGCGATGGTGCTAGTCAGCGGCACGATGACTTTGATCCAATCCGTCCGTTCAAACCAAGCTGCTGAAAAGTTGAAATCATTAGTCAAGGTAACAGCGGCAGTTAAACGAGATGGTGGATACAAAGAAATTCCCATGGAAGAAATCGTTTGTGGGGATCAAGTACGTTTATCTGCAGGGGATATGATCCCAGCGGATATGCGGTTACTTTCTGCCAAAGATTTATTTATCTCACAAGCTGCATTGACTGGGGAAAGCTATCCGGTTGAAAAGCATGCAACTGTTTGCTCTGGAAGAACACAAAGTGAAACAAGTTATGAAAATATTGCATTTATGGGAAGTAATGTAATCAGTGGTAGTGCAGAAGGCATTATCATCTCTGTTGGAAACGATACGATGTTTGGTCATGTGGCGCAAAACTTATCACAAAAACCTGTGAAAACAAGCTTTGAACTAGGTATCCAAAAAACATCGATGTTGTTGATCAAATTTATGGCGTTGATGGCACCAACTGTCATTGTGATCAATGGTTTTACAAAAGGAGATTGGTTAGAAGCATTCTTGTTTGGTTTGTCAGTCGCTGTTGGCTTAACACCAGAAATGTTGCCGATGATCGTTACGACAAACCTTGTGAAAGGTGCTAGTGCGATGGCGAAAAAAGGAACAGTCATCAAAAATCTGAATGCCATTCAAAACTTCGGTGCGATCGATGTACTTTGTACAGATAAAACTGGAACATTGACGCAAGACAAGATTATTTTAGAATATCACATGGATTGTGAAGGAAATGAAAATGAGCGCGTATTGCGCCACGCCTATTTGAATAGTTACTATCAAACGGGCTTAAAAAACCTTTTAGATGTTGCGATTATTGACGAAGCTGTTGAGTCGTTAGATACAGAGCAGATCCGTTACCAAAAAGTAGATGAGATCCCCTTTGATTTTGAACGCAGAAGAATGAGTGTCGTGGTAGCAGATCCAGCTGGAAAAACCCAAATGATCACAAAAGGTGCGATCGAAGAAATGTTAAGCATCTCTTCTTATATCGACCTTGGTGGTGAAGTCAAACCATTGACCACAGAACAAAGAGAAACAGTTTTGGCAAAAGTTAGAGATTTAAATGAAGATGGCTTACGTGTCATCGGTGTTGCACAAAAAACGAATCCAAGTGTAGTTGGGGAATTTTCAGTGAAAGACGAATCAGAGATGGTCTTGATTGGCTATCTTGCTTTCCTAGATCCGCCAAAAGAAACAACTAAGCAAGCGTTGAAAGCGTTGAAAGATCATGGCGTTGCTGTCAAAGTACTAACAGGTGATAACGAATTAGTCACCCGCTCTGTTTGTCGTCAAGTAGGCTTGCAAATCAATGAATTGATCACTGGTGAGAAAATTGCTGAGATGTCTGACAAGCAATTAGGAAAAGTAGCTGAAGCGCATGATGTCTTTGTTAAATTGAATCCTCAACAAAAAGCTCGGTTAACGACAGCGTTGCGTAATAATGGGCATACAGTAGGTTTCTTAGGAGATGGTATCAATGATGCGCCAGCGATGAAAGTTGCGGATATTGGAATTTCAGTAGACACAGCAGTAGATATTGCCAAAGAATCAGCGGATGTCATCTTGTTAGAAAAAGATTTGATGATCTTAGAAAAAGGGTTACTGTCTGGTAGAGAAACGTTTGGTAATATTATGAAATATATCAAAGCGACAGCTAGTTCAAATTTTGGAAATATGTTTTCTGTCTTAGTTGCGAGCACATTCCTTCCATTTTTACCTATGCTCCCACTACAAATCCTATTTTTGAATTTGATATATGATGTTTCTTGTATCTCATTACCGTGGGATAGAATGGACAAAGAGTATTTGCATGAACCTAAAAAATGGGAAGCATCAAGTATTGGAAAATTCATGGTATACTTTGGACCGACGAGTTCTATTTTTGACATCACGACGTATCTATTGATGTACTTTGTGATTTGTCCAGCGGTCGTTGGTGGCAGTTACCATACATTGACAGGTTCACAACAAGTCCTATTTATCGCATTGTTCCATGCGGGCTGGTTCGTTGAGTCTTTATGGACTCAAACCCTTGTATTGCATGCGTTACGTACACCTAAAGTGCCATTCTTACAAAGTAATGCTACTTTTATCATGTTTTCAATCACCACACTAGGTATTCTAGTCGGTTCTGTTTTACCGTTTACTAATTTTGGTCAAGGACTAGGTTTACTACCATTACCAGCAAACTATTGGATTTGGTTGATCGTGACCGTCATCGCTTACTTAGGATTAGTTACATTCATCAAAAAAATCTATATCAATAAATTTGGCGAATTACTATAAAAAAGCATATTCTATGCTTTTGTCCAAAAAAAGAGAATTTTTTAGATGTATTTCTAGTAAAAAGACGATTCTCATTTAGATTATCTCACTTATTATATAGAGAGTTTCGTGGAATGTGATAGGATAACTTCAAAATAAAAAGCTGATAGATTAGGCATTTTAGATGCCTAATCTATTTTTTTATCCGCCTTATTATAAAAGTCAAGCGTTTTCAATAGTTATATTTAAATGATTTTTAAAAAAATTGATAAATTATATTTAAATATAATGGAAACATGCGTTATACAATATGTTTGAGCGATTGTATAAACACAATCAATTATTACCCGTTGCCAGCTATTGCTAAGTTGGATAAACAATCTATTATGCGATGAATGATCAAATTGCTTAATTTAAAAAAACGCTAGATAACCATAAACCATTGATATCAGCAACTAGATCAACCATTGTATTACATAGATCATTTGTCTCATGTCTCTACTCGCAACGGGACAAGGAGGTGAAGGGCGGATAAAACGAAGAAATCCATTGGGGAAATGCTCTTGGAAGATACAATAGCAAGAGTACGCTTGAAATCGGTTATTCGGCAAAGGCGGGAATGGTGTATCGATTAGAATAGATGCTATTAGTGAATGTATTTGGGGATACGGACACAAATAGTTTTAATAGGTTTTACTGATTACGTCTGTTTGTTTAGATAGCAGAGAAACGTTCTGCAACATGTGGGTGAAAAGGTATTTACAAATATTTGAGTAAAGAACGTCAGAGATTAAAGGTTGAGCATATGAGCTTGACGTTGAAGTATCCAAACGGAATAAGCTATCATTCATGAAAAATTGTGTGTTACAAATTTTTATGAATGATGGCTTATTTCTGAAATCCTTGTTTCTGAAATGGTGTATTGTGTTTAAAGATAGGGGCTGATGGATGATTTTTAGAAAAATAGCAATCAACCGAAGAAAAATGCTGAAAGTGATTTGGCTGTCTCCTTATGTTTATTTGAGTGAATCTCTAGATTCTTAGAAGAGGTATCATGGTTATTTTTAAATTATTGATAAAAAAGAGTAACATAACAATGCTGAAATTGAATAAAAAAACAACAGAAACTTATCAAAAAAATCTGTGGTTAAAAAATTCATTTGTAAATTAATCCTTCATTATTCATGAAACTATCATTTTGTTTTCATGAATATAAATTAAATAAGAAGGAAATTAAAAATATAGCATATTCACCATATTCGGTAAATATTGATATATCAGCTTTTTTTATATTTTTTTACCCTTTTGAAAATCACTTGTTATTTTTAAAAGTCAAATAATATGCTCAAAGAAAAATTAATCGTTTTTCTGAAACAGAGAAATTTTTTTTAAAAATAACCAGATCCAACAGTATACAATACAAAAAGAATCAAGCAAGCAATAATAATTATCAACAAGTTGATCTTGTTGTGTGAAGCAGAAGGGAAGATAAAATGAAAAAAAATATTGTTATGTGTGTTGCCGCAATGCTTCTCTTTGCAGGGGTAACTTCTCCATTGCCGGCAGTCGTACAGGCAGTGGATACTGAAAATACTCAACTTACTCAATCACCCACAACTCAAACAGATGAGTCAGTTGATTCGACTATGCAAAGTGAAGAGACAGTCACACAGACAACAGAAACAGTAAAAGAGGAGGTGAAACAGTCAGAGACGTCACCTTCTTCAGAGGAACAGACACAAGAATCTACGACTGAAGAAAAAAGTTTTACTTTAACATTCACAACAGACAGCAATCATTTATTCGAATCAGGTGATGAAGTCAAAGAACTGACAGTTAAGGAAAACGAAAAAATTTCAAGTAGTGATATACCAAGTTTGTCAGCAGAACAATCATTCAGTGGTTGGGAAATGGATGGCAAGCTTTACACAAATGAAGAACTTAGCCAAGTAACGGTGACGAAGGATCTCCAACTAAAAGCGATATTCAAACAGCAAGCAATCCGTGCATTGACAAGTACAGATGCTTCAATCAAAGATACGATTGCAACAGCAGATAAGACAAAAGTACTCGTTGTACCAAGTCCGACAGATGCTACTCAGCCGTACCAAACCTATGCAGCATCAGATGCTGGAGTGAAAACGGCGTTAAATGATTTGTATCAGGCAGGCAATATGCAAGATTATGTCATGTATGTCGGGGCAAACGTCACTTTAACAGCTGGTACAGTTGCGAACACGATTCCAAGTACAGTTGATGCAACAAATGCTACATTTGCTTCATTAAAAGATAAAGTGAACAACTTAGTGATCACTGGACATTCAGACGATCCGATCACACAAGATTTAACCGTGCCATCTGGCGCAAAAACACTTGCTTTTACTGCGAATGCTTACTTTGGTTCAACAATCACTTTACGAAATATCAATTATACCGGCACTTACTTCTATATGAACGGGCATAGCTTGAATCTAAACGGCGGATCAGTCGGTAACGGTATTTCAATTTATGGTGGAGCAAACTCAGGGGATGTCGTAGGAAATCCGGTCATTACGGTCAATACGACAGGTTCAGGTACGTGGAATATCTTTGGTGGAAACCAAAATGGTGGAACGCTGAAAGGAAACACGAGCATCATCATCAACAACACGAACAGTGGTATCGCTACACTGGCTGGGGGAGCGAACATCGGGACCGTTGATGGTAACGTCTCTACTGTGATCAATAATGCTGGCGGACGGATCACGAATCTATACGGTGGTGGAAATGGAACAAGTACAACGAATACAGCGAATGTTACTGGAAATGTATCCACGAATATTGCTATCAAAAATAGTGGGACAGCCTTTCAACTAAGTACTTATTATGGCGGTGTCATCTATGGGGACATTGGTGGAAAAGTAACGAACAACATTTCTGGTTATGGTCGCTGGTATGGAAATGGCGAGCGATTTATCGGTGGATCTTCTCGAGGAAATATCGGTACCAATCGTTCAACTGACGGAATCGAAACGAATTTAGATAGCAGCTCATATAGTGCTGGACGGGCAGAATTTGAAGGTGGCAATCGTTACAGCGGTACGGTCACTGGGAATATCACGAATACGATCAAAGCAGGCACCTCATCTGCCGGTGGAATCAATGATTTTAACGGAGGAGCGGGAAACAATGTCGAAAAGTTTAATAAAAGCGGTATTGGAGCATCGAATGAGGCAACCTATGACGCCTACACACCGGATCAAAGAGCCAATCTAGCAAAAGCTGCGGCTACATTTAAAGTATTTGGAAATATTACTTCAAAATTAGTTAGTGGTTCGTTTAATAATTCTTCTATCTATTCAACAGCAGCTGGGCGTGGTGGTTATATAGAAGGAAACACAACGATTGAAGTAGGTACAGCGAATGCGGATGGTTCTGCCGGAGGAGATGGCTTAGCTTATTCTGGTTCTAGACCAACTAGCTTTGATTATTCGACAACAAATAAAAGTCGAGGAAATAACTCTGGCTGGGATATTGTAGGTGGCGGTGGCTACCCTGCTACGAACAATACGTGGGACATCTACATCAAAGGAGATACCAAAACAGTTTTGAATAATACGATCGCACGTTGGACGTATGGGGGATCTTATTCTGGAGTTATCGAAGGAAATAGTTCTAATACGCTGAATGGCGGGATCACAGATACATTGGAAGGTACTGGATATAACGGAGCTCGTGTATACGGCAACGGACAAACGACTGTTTATAATGGGCAAGTAGACTGGTTCTTATCCGGCGGTGGTTGGAATGATGCCAAAGATATAGGGAATGTTGGTGTCACAGTCTATGAAGGAGTCATCAATGCATCGATGGGTGCTTCATATGGAGCTAGTGGTGATCATACGATTACTGGGAATTCAGATAATCGAATCTATGGTGGTAACTTCTCTGGTACTCCGCGGACGGGTTCTAATGGATTTTCCGGCGGTATTACGAACTCTGGTACACTACTTGGAAATGCAAGTCTACTCATTGATTTACGAAACTATGATGGTGAATTCAAATTACCGGGTAACACCTATATTACAGGTGGGCGACCTTATGGACAAAACACGACCTTGGGAACCAATACCGATAATACGATTACCTTGAATATTTTTACCAAACCAGGTGTTGATTCATTAAACGGTGCGAGCATTTATGGTGATGGCGGAACGAACGCTACTTACACTAAAAATGGGTCGATCAAGATGAATATCCAAGCGGACGGTTCTAGTATCGGTAATCTCTATGCTACACAATATTCAAACATCAGCAGTGGAAAAATTTTGAGAAATGTTACGGCAAATGTTCAAGGTGCTGCTAGCATCAATGGTTTATCTGGTGGTTCAGCAAGTGATAACTTTACAAATACGATTGCTAGTGCCAGCACAAACAAAGTAGTGTTCAATTTTGGTGAAAATGTGGACGGTACGGGCAAATATCAAACAGATCCACTCAATCTTACTGGCTTAGGAATCGTCAATTTTACTGAACTAAACGTCACGAACGGATTGAAATTGATGGCAAACGGCGGAAATATCAAAAATGGGTTATCTGCTACGGCAGCCAATCATGCAACGACCTATCATTCATTTGGGGATATCCATCTTTCAAAAAATGCAGGGATCGGCGTGTCAAATTCTAGTAATTTAGTTTCAGCAGCTAAATTGACTATTGAAGATGAAGCTACTTTAGAAACGATTCCGGGAACAGGAAAAGTCAATATTTCAGATATCGAATTTCCTGATCCAGCAAAAGATGAATTAGTCTGGATCAAACCAACTACTGGAGATTCAGCAACACAAGTAGATAGTACCGGTACATGGTTCGGTGCAAATAAAGCGTATCAAGTCTTGACGATCAATCCAACGATTGCGAATGCCACGAAACTTACACCTTTGAATTTTAGAGGGACGGAAAAAGCAACTGGAAAAAGCTTCATCGGGGATAACGATGTTTCGAAAACGGGTAGTGGTTATGGTATCGCGATTCCTGGTTCAATCATCGATTATGAAGTAGAAAATCCAGGAATTGCGCAAGGTGAAGGAAGCATTTTCCACAATGTCAGTGAAGTGAAAGAAGGAAATGCACCGTTAGTCTTGAATGCTTGGGGAACCGAAACGGCGGGTACGAAAGTTCAAAAAGGACGTTTGCTGATTCCCTCAGGAAAGGGTATTACGCCAAAATTGAGCTTTGAGCCTGAAACACAAGCAACTGGTTCATGGTTGTACCAAGCTGAGATCACTAGTTCAAAAAATGGTGAGGCGCCTACAAAGATTGCGGAACAAAAAGATTCTTCAACGATTGATTGGCAATCGCCAGATAGCGAATACAGCTATGAAGTCAAAGTAAAATATTCAAATGAAGCAGAGCTTTCAGCTAGAAATGTGATCATTTCTGAAAAAGAAGCAGCCGATTTAGTTGATAAACAATCCATCTTATCACTAATGGAAGCCAAAGGGCGTCCGTTCTTTACCGATTCAATCACAGCTGATGTGATGGATGAAATCAAACAGCCATTAGCGACAGATGAAGTTTCAAGAAAACATGTCATTGATTACAAAGTCGGCACGACTGGAAATGAAAAGGAACAACAAGCAAACTTGATCGTTGTGAAAAATGAAGCAGAGATTTCAAGCGATCGCTATTTTGCAGTCTATGCAAAGGATGTTCGTATGAGCTTAGCAGATGCCAATGCTTTGTCGGCACAACAAGATTTGGCTCAACGAACCATGGCGCAAGTCATTTTAGCAGACGGTAGTGCCAATCAAGTGCCAACGTTAGCGGACGCGACGTTTTCAGCGATCAAGAATACGACCGAAGCAGAAGTCTTAAAAAATGTTTCAACGACGTATAGCTATCAATTAAATGGCATAACGGCTGAAAAAACAGTCAATGTAGCAATTACCGGCACTTTGGAATTAAAAGAAGTACCAAAAACGATGAATTTCGAAACGCAAAAAGTCAAGTCAACGACTCAAACCTATTGGCCACTGATCGAAGGTGATTTGATTGTAAAAGATACAAGAGGTTCCGAACGAGACAACTGGCAATTGACAGTCACTGAAAAACAACCTTTGACTTCTGGAAACACCCAACTTTCTAACGCACTTTCATTCACAGATGGGACAACAAATACAGTGCTTGGACCAAATGCAGTGATTGTGGAAGAAAAGACATTAACGACAAATGGCGAATATCTTGTGAATCAAGAATGGGATCAAGCGAAAAACAAAGGGATCAAGTTAACTGTTCCTCCGGAAAAACAAAAAGTCGGAAGTTACCAAGGAACATTATCATGGTCGTTAGTTTCAGCACCAGGTAATCCATAGGAAAAAGCATAACGTTAGAGAAAAAGGTGGGTAAAATGAAGAAAAAAAGGTGGAAGATCCTCTTGATGTTAGGACTACTTTTCAGTCTGACACCAATTGGTTTCGCAGAAGAGGATCAATCAATCAAAAGTGAAGGTGTTACAGGTTTTTATGGCACTTACGAATATCCAGAGGACGAAAGCAGTTCAAGTTCTGAAGAAGGAGTAGGTGATGTTACTTCGCCTAGTTCTTCCCAAGAAAATCAATCACCTTCTGGAGAAAATGAAATAAATGCGAATCCAAATGAAGTGTCGCAAGGAGATAGCAAACAGTTACCAAAAACTGGGGATTATGTGAGTAAACAATTTACGATGATTGGAAGCTTCCTTCTATTGATCGTATTGCTAATTATTGTTATGAAAAGGAGAAAAAGAGAAAAATGAAAAAGACAACGATGTTAACAGCGGGGATTATTTTATTCAGTACATTATTAGGAACAAGCACAGTGTTTGCTGCAGATGAAACTGCAAGCTATGAAACAAACGGTGTGATCGCATTTGAAGCAGATACAGATCCAACTGATCCAGTTGACCCAACTGATCCAACAAATCCGGTAGAGCCAGTTGATCCAACTGATCCAACTGGACCAAAGCCAGGTACAAATGGACCTCTATCAATTGATTTTGCTTCAAGCTTCCAATTTGGGAAACAAAAAATCACTACTGTTACTAAAGACTACTATGCACAGATCCAAACATTTAAAGATGGTACTGACGGTCCAAACTACGTGCAAGTAACAGACAAACGTGGAACACAAGAAGGTTGGACATTATCTGTGACTCAAGACAGCCAATTCAAAACTGCCGCAGACGAAGAATTATCTGGCGCGGTTCTATCATTAAGTAATGGCGCAAGCGCATCGATCATGGATGATCAATACAAACCAGACCTAGTGACTCAAAACACATTGACACCTGGTAGCGAATCAGTTTTGATGACTGCGGATGCAGGTAAAGGAATGGGGACTTGGATCTACAAATTTGGTGCAGATTCTACAGAAGGTGCAAGTGCTGTAAAACTTAACGTACCAGGTAAAACAGTCAAATTGGCGAAAGAATATAGCACAACGTTGACATGGAGCCTTAAATCTACTCCTGCACCATAAACCAAAAGACTTAGGAAATAAATCACTTTGGAGGATCGCATGAAAAAAACAGTAAGTGGTTTAATGATCATTAGTCTTTTGACAGGAGTAACGACTACCGTCCAAGCGGTCGATCAGGCGAAGTACGAAAGTAATGGTACCGTTAATTTTGTACCGGATACTGATCCAACTGAGCCAGTCAATCCGATAGACCCAGATCCAGATAAACCGGTTCATCCAACCAATCCAGATGGAACGGATCCAGAACCAGGAACCAAAGGCCCTCTATCGATTGACTTTGCTTCAAGCTTTGATTTCGGTATGAATAAGATCTCGAACAAAACAGAAACGTATTATGCCAAAGCACAAACGTATGTAAATGACGACGGCTCACTTTCTGATCTAGTGACACCGGATTATGTTCAAGTGTCTGATCACCGAGGCAACAATGCCGGTTGGACATTGAAAGTATGTCAAAACGGTCAATTCCAGAATGATGAAACATTAAACAAAACTTTGACTGGTGCAGTGATCCAATTACTGGATCCAGTCGTTAAATCAAATGCAGAAGGTGTAGCTGCACCAACTGCTACCACTGAAATCGCCTTAGATCCAAATGGGGCAGAATCGATCGTACTAAGTGCAGAATCAGATGCTGGTTCAGGGACATGGATCGAAGCATGGGGTGACAAAGTGGAGACAGTCACAACAAAAGACCAAAGAAATAAAGATGTGTCCTCAGTGATCACAAAAAGTGTGTCATTGACCATCCCAGGTAAAACACCAAAAGATGCGGTCACATATTCAACAATATTAACCTGGAATCTATCTGATACACCAGGAAATTAAGAATGGAGAAAATCAAAATGAAAAAATCACAAATGATCTTATTATCAACAATGTTATTAGGCGGAGTATTCAGCACAGTTAGCGTAGCAGCAGCTGATGGTGGGGAATATACATCAAACGGTGTCATCAATTATGTACCAAATACAGATACAACTGATCCAGTTGATCCACTTGATCCTGAACAACCGGTGACACCTGTTGACCCAACAACACCAGACGGTAAACCAGAACCAGGTACAAACGGTCCATTGTCAATCGACTTTGCTTCAAGTCTAGCATTTGGGGAACAAAAAATCACATCTACAACACAAACATACTATGCTGCAGCACAAAAATATAAAGATGCAAGTGATATTGAAAAAGAAGGACCAAACTTTGTTCAAGTATCTGACAACCGCGGAACTGAAACAGGTTGGACATTGAAAGTGAAACAAAATGCACAATTCAAAACAGCAGAAGATCAAGAATTGACTGGTGCAAAAATCACATTATCAAACGGTAATGTCGTGACTGGTTCACAATCAGCAAAACCAACAGGCGTTGCAACTTTCAGCTTAGACCCAAGCGGTAGTGAATCATTAGTTATGAGCGCAAAAGACGGTGAAGGTGCCGGAACGTATTTGATGGACTGGGGAAATTCAGTTGATACTGCAAAAAACAGTATTGCATTAGAAGTGCCAGGTTCAACAACAAAATACGCGAAAGCTTACAAAACAACTTTCACTTGGACTTTAACAGACGCACCAGGAAACTAAAAGAAATAATCGTGGTCAAAACAAGTGTAAAAGACTTGTTTTGACCTTAATCACGGCGAGAGGAAGAAGTGCCAGAAGTTGCCGTTCTCGGAGCTAGACACTTCTTCTATACCCTCACCTAACATCTAATTTATCAGGGAGTTAAAAAAATTATGAAAAAAAGATTTATCCTTATTGTCAGTCTCTTTGTTGCCATGATAAGTGTGTTACCAGGTCAATCAGCTTTTGCCTCAGAATTTAATTTTGCCGTGACGCCAGTCATTCCGGAAAACCAGATCGATAAAGAAAAAACCTATTTTGATTTATTGATGGAGCCAGATAAGCAGCAAACAATCGAAGTCCAATTACGCAATGATACAGACAAAGATTTAACGATCGAAACGACCATCAATAGTGCAACGACCAACTTGAATGGTGTGGTGGAGTATGGTGAAAATAAAATTGAACCCGATGACAGTTTAGTTTATAATTTAAAGGATTATGCGAAAGCTGAACCTGAAGTAACTTTACCAAAACATGCAGAGGTGACAGTGCCAATCACTGTGACTATGCCAGCAGAAAAATTTGATGGCGTTATGGCAGGCGGGATCACTTTTAAAGAAAAGTCTGATGATACCCAAGATTCTTCGTCAGAAGATAAGGGATTAGCGATCAAAAATGAATACTCTTATGTGGTGGCGTTATTGATTCGTCAAACGATGACAGCAGTCCAACCTGACCTGAAAGCAACGAAAGTGGAACCAGCACAAGTCAATGCTAGAAATGTGATCAATGTTCATTTGCAAAATCCTGAAGCAGCTTATTTGAATCAATTGAATGTAGCAACAACGATCACGAAACAAGGATCAGATGAAACGCTATATGAGAGTCAAACGGAAAGCATGCAAATGGCACCTAATTCTCACTTTGATTATCCGATTTCATTGAACGGTGAAAAGTTGGAAGCGGGTAAGTATACGATGAAGATGACTGCATACGGTGAAAAAGCAGAAGACGGGGAGTATAAAGTTAAAACTTCTAGCGGAACTGAGGAAACCTATAAATATAAATGGGAATTTGAAAAAGACTTTGAAATAAAAGGCGAAGTGGCTAGAGAGTTAAATGAAAAAGATGTGACGATCGAACAAGACAATACGTGGATGTATGTATTATTCGGTATCTTATTATTATTGCTTCTTTTACTGATTTTTATTATTTGGAAAAGAAAAAAACAAAAAGATGAAGAGAAATCTGAAAATAAATAATATCAATCCCTGATAAAAAAACGTCTGACTGATCAAATTGACAAGATCAGTCAGACAATTTTTGCTTGAATCACATAATTTTATTTATTTAAGACGACTGATCAAAAAAGAGGAGAAAAAATGAAAAGACAAAAAATCGCGATATTAGGAACACTTTTATTTGCTGTCGTCTACTTCGAATCTTCAGTATACACACATGCAGAAACGATCATTTATGATCCATTGAATCCGACAGAACATATCCAAATTGAACCATTCACTCCCGAATTACCTGTAACAGGCGAGGAAGAGACGGAAGTTGAACAAACTGAACAATCACAAGATATTGCAATTATAAATAACGATAAGCAAGAAGTGAAAAAAAAAGAAGAAAATGAATTGTTCTATCCAAATCTTTCAATCCCTAAAGAAAAAAAATCACCTAGACCAAAATTATTGGATAACCAGAATAATATTATTAGCCAAATAGCTAGTACATCACGTAAAATAACCTTAGATGATGATTTTTTTTCTGATAATCACCCACATAATCAAGTGATGTTACCGCAGTCAAGTGGGGCTGGTTCCGCTAATTCAGAGAATGGTCAATTGGCAGCAATGAGTTATTTATTTTCAGGTACGATACTCTATGGAGAAAAACCAGAAGGTAGAGGAAATCAAAATGTTCAAACTATTTTTAGATAAGTCAGCACAACGCAAGTTAGAGTTGCTACGTTATTTGGAAACAAAGCCGCTTTTAGTTGAAAATCATGAAAAAGTGTTAGAAGAATTGGATATCTCTTATTTTTTGCTGAATAAGTCAATGGAAGAATTGTCGCATGATTTCGTGGATTATGGGCTAACGGATGAATTTCAATTATTTTTTGAAGGAAATAATGTGAGACTGATCGAGAGTGGTCGAGGAAATTCGACGATTCTAGGTGAAATGTATGTTCGTCATTCCTTCGGTTTTTTGATGCTGCAAGAAATCTTTTTTGAGACGTTCGAATCTGTGAACGACTATGCGATCAAAAATTATATCAGTCATCCGCTCGTCTATCAAAAATTGAAAGACATGCGCACACGACTAGACGCTAAAGATTTAACGGTCACAAAGAAATTTTTGTTAAGTGGAGAAGAAGGGGCTGTACGTGGATTAGTGACGTTTTATTTCACTAAATTATACGGACGGTCTTATTCTCAATACCCAGCAGAAATCACGAAACAAGTAGAAGAATTGATTCGGGCACTAGAGCCGAAATTTGCCGCTTCATTTACTGGGTTTAGTGAATCCAAACTTCAGCATTTTCTTTCAGTGAGTTTGATTCGCATAAAGAATGGCTGGCGAATGTCCGATAATAAAAAAGCTCGATTGACGTTCAATAAAAAAACGTTACAAAAAAATGATTTCTTTGGGATCATTTATTCTTGGCTGGAAAAAGAGGCGAAGATCGACACGGAAAAAGAGCGGTTGATTGAAGCACAACAAATTTTTGCTTATCTTGTTGTCGAAGGAGCCATCAATGATCCTGAACTTATTGAGGGAGTAGCGCAAAAGGAAATACTCGCGTTGAACGAGTTATTTCTTGAAGAACTTGGGCAATCATTTATTCTATCAGAAAATCAGTTAAAGGAAATCAGAAGACAGTTGACGGTCTTACATTTGAAAATCAAATATTTCAAAGAGGAAAATGTGGATGACAATAACAATTTGGACGTCACTTATTTTTATGAAATGTATCCAGAGTACTTTTTGTTTTGTCGAGAGTATATTCAAAAACATAAAGCGAATAAGCAAATCTGGGCGGCAAAAGAATTTCTGTTTTTCCACTATGTGCTAGTCATGATGGATACATTACCGATCGATCAACAACTGAAACCACTTCGGATTTGTATTGATTTTTCTTTTGGTCCCCAGTTCAATGCGTTGATCAAAGGCAACATCCAGAAAATCTCGGATTTGAATATCATCTATCAAACGAAAGCAGATGAAGAAACTGACCTTCTTTTAACAGATAAAGAAATCTGCTCTTCTGGGGATTTGTTCCAGATCATTTGGTTAGTTCCTCCGCGAGCAGTCGATTGGGCTAATTTTACGAATCAATTATTAAGGATACGTAGAAATAAAATAACTAAAATGAATCTGAATAACTGATTTTCTTGACTGGCGTAATGATCGACCATAACAAAAATGCTACGAAGTCCATTGGTTTGGATGTGAAAACATGATACACTAGATGTATTGTTTTTTGAAAGGATCAGTGGATATGAAGGGTGCAATATTTGATTTAGATGGATTATTAGTTGATACAGAAAAGACTTACCGCGACGGATGGTTATGGGGGTTCAAGCAATTTGACATTGAAATACCTAAAGCAGTCGTTGATTCGTGGGGCGGAAAAAATTGGAAACAAAGCTATGATCTGTTGATAAAAATGGCGGGAACACCAGAGATGGTGCAAAACGTTCGTGAAAAAAGAGAAGAGTATTTTTATCAACAACTGCATAGTGGCGCAATCCAGCTAAAACCTTATGCAAAAGAAGTACTAAAAGAATTGAGGGAACAAAAACTTATCCTTGGTTTAGCAACCACAACAGTTACAAAACGAGCAACAAATATTTTGGATCAATTTTCTTTGAAGCCTTATTTTCATACATATACCTTTGGGGATGAAGTGTCTGAAAATAAACCTTCACCAATTCCTTACCTAACTGCTTTAGAGCGGTCTGGATTAATAGCGTCAGAAGCATTTGCAGTCGAAGATTCATTAGTTGGCGCAACCTCAGCATCACGAGCAGGAATGGGTGTCGTTTTGATTCCAGATTCAAGCTTTGATCGAGCCTATACTGAAAGTGAAAAGGCAGATTTGTCTATTTTAGCGGAAGGCAAGGATCTATTGACAGTGTTGGAGATGTTAGAGAAGCAAAAAGAAAAAAATTAAAATGCTGGAAATGTAGTATTATCAAGGATTTTATCCATTTATAGATCAAGCAAATGATTTTTTTTAAATTTCTTGCTTGACTTTTTGTTTTTACTTAGATAAAGTGTTCTCAACAACAAAATATAGATTCGTTGATAAGGAAAGTAAGCTTGGAAACTTCAAAGAGAGACTCTGGTTGGTGTAAAGAGTCAAGTAAGAAAAGTTGAAAAATGGCCTTGGAGAATAACTTGTCGATAAGTAGGCAAGTTCGGAAATGTTCGACCGTTAAAACGAACAGCCAATCTCTCGTTAAGAGATGTTGGATTGAGGGAAGGAAACTTCCGAATAAAGGTGGTACCACGATACGTCGTCCTTTTATCAGCAGATATATCTGCTGATAAAAGGATTTTTTTTATATATTTTTTGCGTTGAAATAGTAAGTACAGATACAAAAACCTTTAACAGAGAGCTTCGGTAGCTGAAAAGAAGCAAGGTGGAAGATTTGGAAAATGGCTATTGAGCAATTCATCCCGAGCAACTTTGTAAGGCGGTGACGGTCGCAACCGTTAGCTTGCTAGAGTATGTTTGTACTTGAAAAGGAGTTACATGTGAGTGTAACTTGAACATGAGGTGGTAACACGCAAAAAGGCGTCCTCAAGAAAGTGATGAGTCATTTTCTTGAGGATGCCTTTTTTATCGTCAAATCGAAGGAGGAGTAAAAATGATTGAATTACAAGAAATAAATGTTTCTTTCCAACAAAAAGAAAAGACGATCCAAGCAGTGAAAAACGTGGATCTTTCGATTGCGAAAGGAGATGTCTACGGCATCGTTGGGTATTCAGGTGCAGGGAAAAGTACGTTGGTCCGGGTCATGAATCTTTTGCAAAAACCCACAAGCGGCAAAGTTATTATCAATGGCACAGAGTTAGGGAAACTATCTCCGAAAGAATTACGAAAAGAACGAAAATCGATCGGGATGATTTTTCAACACTTTCACCTAATGGAAAGTCGTACGATTTTTGACAACGTCGATTTCTCGTTGAAATACACGAAAAAATCGAAACAGGAGCGTCGTCAAAAAGTCAATGAACTCTTGGCATTGGTCGGACTTGAAGAAAAAGCGACGGCTTATCCAAAACAACTTTCAGGAGGACAAAAACAACGAGTCGCCATTGCTCGAGCATTAGCCAGCGATCCACAAGTGTTGCTTTGTGATGAAGCAACGAGTGCCTTAGACCCAAAAACGACTCACCAGATTTTAGCTTTATTGAAAAAATTGAATCAGAAATTAGGCTTGACGATCGTTTTGATCACACATGAAATGCAAGTGGTTAAAGAAATCTGCAACAAAGTCGCTGTGATGGAAAATGGCGAAGTGATTGAACAAGGAAGTAGTGTTCAAATTTTCAGCGCACCAAAAGAAGTCTTGACGAAAGAGTTTATTCGAACAGCTACTCACGTTGATCAAGCATTAGAAACGATTCGCTCACACAGTGCTTTCGCAGATCAGTTGACCAATAAATGGTTAGTCGAATTAAACTATGTCGGTACACAGACAAATGAACCGTTGATCGCGCAACTTTATAGCAAATATCAAGTCAGTGCGAATATTTTATATGGAAATGTCGAACTGTTACAAGAAACGCCATTAGGACGTTTGATCGTCACCTTATCAGGAGAAGTCCATCAACGAGAAAAAGCATTGACTTATCTCATAGATTCAGGAGTACAAGCGACGATCCTGCAAAAAAATGGTGCAAGTAAAGAAATGAAAGTTATCCAAGGAGGCCGCTGATATGACTAATTTTTTTGAAACTTATTTACCGAATGTCTACTCAATACCGGATGAATTTATTGAAGCGACGAAACAGACGTTGTATATGTCTTTTTGGACCGCTTTGATCGGAGGCGTGATTGGTCTTGGCTTTGGGATCGTCCTAGTCGTGACACGCCCCAAAGGACTGCTTGAAAATCGGCTGCTTTATGAGCTTTTAGACAAAGTCATCAATGTTGTCCGCTCGATCCCTTTTATCATCTTACTTTCCTTACTAGCATTGACGACCCGCTTTTTAGTTGGTACGACGATCGGTGCTAAGGCTGCTTTAGTCCCCTTGATCTTTGGGGTTGTCCCATTTTTTGCTCGCCAAGTGGAAAATGCATTACTTGAAGTGGACCCTGGAGTCATCGAAGCCGCAGAAGCGATGGGAACAAGTCCTTTAGGGATCGTTTTTAGAGTCTACTTGATCGAAGGATTACCGGGAATCATTCGTGTCTCTGCGTTGACGATCATCAACGTCATTGGTTTGACAGCCATGGCAGGTGCAGTGGGTGCTGGTGGTTTAGGGAACTTAGCTATCTCTCGAGGGTATAATCGTTTTCAAACCGACGTGACCATCGTTGCGACGTTGCTGATCTTGATCCTTGTTTTTTTAAGTCAGTGGATCAGCAATTTATTGATCAAAAAAATATCACATTAAACTGGAGGAATCATCATGAAAAAAATCATTCGTTATACAGTACTCGCTTTTGTTGCACTTATTTGGTTGGCGGGATGTAGCCAAGGAAATGCCGAAACAGATACAACTAAACAAACCACAGTTAAGCTTGGAGTCATCGGAGAAGATACCGATGTTTGGGATGATGTCAAAGAACGGTTAGCAAAAGAAGACATTGAACTCGAGTATGTGAAGTTCACGGATTATAATCAACCAAATGCCGCATTAGCAGATGGCTCGATCGATCTCAATGCTTTTCAGCATCAGTTCTTTTTAGATAACTATAATACAGAACACGGAACAGATCTCGTTTCGATCGGTAATACAGTGAATGCACCTTTAGGGATTTATTCAAACACGATCCAATCGATCGATGATATAAAGGATGGTGCAAAAGTAGCTATTCCTAACGATGTAACAAACGGAGGACGTGCGTTGCTATTGCTACAAACAGCTGGTTTGATCAAAGTAGATCCAGCAAAAGAACAAACGCCGACCACTTCAGATATTACTGAAAATACCAAGAACTTAGATATTTCTGAATTAGATGCGTCACAGACAGCTCGTGCCTTGAACGACGTTGATCTTTCAGTGATCAATAGTGGTGTCGCAGTAGATTCAGGTTTGACACCAACAAGTGATGCAATCTTTTTAGAACCAGTAGATGACAGTGCTAGACCATATGTCAATATCATTGTGGCAAGAAAAGAAGATGAAAATAACGAAATCTATCAGAAGATCGTTGACACTTATCAAACCGAAGAAACAGCTAAAGTCATCGAAGAAACATCAAAAGGGTCGAGCGTACCCGCTTGGGAAACATTTGGTAAAAAATAAAAAATCGAACTGGAGGAAGTTACTATGACAACATCTACATTAACCACACATTCATTTAAGGAAGCAATCAATCAACGATTAGCTGAATATCAAGCATTAGCTTTAGATATCCATGACCATCCTGAAGTAAGCAACTACGAGTTTTATTCTTCAGACGCTTTGATCAAACAACTGGAAAAAGAAGGATTTTCTGTTACAAAAGATGTTGCTGGTCATCGAACAGGGTTTGATGCTCGATACAGTTCAGGAAAACCAGGACCGACGATTGCTTTTTTAGCAGAGTTTGACGCGTTACCAGGGATCGGTCATGCTTGTGGGCATAACTTATTTGGCACCTATTCTGTATTAGCCGCAAGTGTTTTACGGGACCGAATCGCTGAGATCGGTGGAGAGATCCGTGTCTATGGCACACCTGGAGAAGAGGGTGGCGAAAACGGCTCTGCAAAAGGAAGTTTTGTTCGAGAAGGCTTTTTTGAAGATGTAGATGCGGCTCTATGTGTCCATCCAGCTTACCGTTATGGTAAAACGACTGAATCATTAGCTAATGATCCGGTGGATATCAAGTTTCATGGCGTAGCTTCCCATGCTGCTGCAGCACCGGAAAAAGGAGTGAATGCTTTGGAAGCGTTGATCCAAGTCTTTAATGGCATCAATGCATTGCGCTTGCAACTGCCAAAAGACGTCAATATCCATGGCATCATCACCGATGGTGGTGTTGCTGCGAATGTGATCCCCGAATATGCCGCAGGGCGATTTTACTTGCGAGCAAAAAATCGTCAGACATTGAATGAAGTGTATCAAAAAGTCGAAAATATTGTGAAAGGTGCGGCATTAAGTACGGGAACAAGCTATGAATTTGGTTTATTCCAAAATTCTGTGGATGATGTGATCGTGACACCATCCTTTGATGAACTGTTTTTCAGTCATGCCAATGCAGCGGACGTACCTGATAAAGAAATCGAAACGAAAGAACAGACAAGTCTTGGTTCTTCTGATGTTGGGAACGTGAGCCATGTGATTCCGACGATCCAACCAACCGTGTCGATTTCTGATGAATATATCGCCGGTCACTCCGAAGAATTCAAAGCGGCTGCTCGCAGTAAAAAAGGGTTAGCTTCCATTGCGATTGCTGCTGAATTGTTGGCAAACACTGCTTTGGATCTATTTGAAAAGCCAGAATTGCTAGAGAAAATCAAACAGGAACATCAAGCAATCCTTGCAACGAAATAAGAGAAGATAGCTATTGGATGAACGTGAATCAAAACATTTGTAAAAAAACATTTAGATTGACAAATTGCAAAGATACATGTAAACTTCATGAAAGTTCACTTTTCATCCAGTAGTAGGTTTGGTGTTTTGTTCAGAAAGTCGGTGGTTGCTGCGAACCGATCAAGCCAAATTTATGAATTACAGGAAAAGTTTTAACAATTAAATCATTCAAATCAAAGTGAAAAACAGATCTGTTTTTAATTAAGGTGGTACCGCGGAGAAATTCGTCCTTAGTTGAAAACAGATCTTTTTGTATTTTTATTAGGGAGGAAACGCAAAATGAATTGTGGCGGAGTCATTCGATATCTACTCTTTTTTAAGACTTAAGTAACTTAAAAAAGGAGAATGGATATGGAAAAAATAAGAAAACCTAGCTTTATTGAAGCAGTAAGTGTATTAATAATTATCGTAGCAACGATTGCAATTGGAGTAGTAGGATTTAAGATTTCACCGAATATCGCGATTTTGATTGCCATTGGTATGGTGATGGTGTATGCAGTAGTGAAAAAGCATCCAACAGATATGTTGCATGAAGGAATCATCAACGGACTAAAACCGGGTATCATTCCGATCTTTATCTTTATTTTAGTCGGCGCATTGATCGCTGTTTGGATCCAAGCTGGTATCATTCCAACATTGATGGTCTATGGGTTTAAAATCATTAGCGTTCCTTGGTTTGTGCCATCAGTTTTTGTTGTGTGTGCGATCGTCGGAAGTGCAGTTGGGAGTGCCTTTACAGTCATGTCAACGATCGGGATCGCCTTTTTCGGAATCGGTACAACTTTGGGATTGAATCCAGCATTAGTAGTGGGTGCCATCGTGTCTGGGGCAGTTTTTGGAGATAAAATGTCGCCATTATCTGAATCGACCAATCTGGCAGCAGCAATCGTTGATGCCGACCTTTTCAAACATATTAAACATATGATGTGGTCAACGCTTCCCGCATTTTTTGTTTCTTTGGTTCTGTTTGCATTTCTAGGGCACACAGATAAAGGTGCGAGTTTGGCGGAAATCCAAAATGTGACCACGATTTTAGAAAACAACTTTACGATTTCAGTCTGGTCATTACTACCTTTATTCTTGATGCTGATTTGTGCATGGAAAAAAGTGCCAGCAATCTTAACGATCCTATTGAATGTAGCTGTCGCCGTTGGAATGATCTTTATCCAGACACCAAGCACTTCATTTACACGCTTAGCAACAGTTCTTGAATCTGGTTTTCTTTCGGAGACTGGAAACGCACAAATCGATGCGTTACTTAGTCGTGGGGGGATCGAAAGTATGATGCCGACTGTTTCGTTGATTATTCTTACGCTTTCATTGGGTGGACTATTGATTGAATTCGGCTTGATCTCTACGGTGATGGAGGTCGTATCGAAAAAAATGACAACGACTCCTCGATTGATTTTTACGACACTGATGACAAGTATCGGTGTGAATTTATTTATCGGCGAACAATTTTTATCGGTGATTCTACCAGGAAATGCCTTTAAAGAAACGTACAAGAAAGCAGGCCTTGATTCAACTGTTTTGAGTCGTACGTTAGAAGATGGAGGAACAGTCATCAACTACCTCATTCCTTGGGGCATTGCCGGCAGTTTTGTCGCCAGCACGTTTGGTATCCCAACCATGACTTACTTACCATTCGTCTTCTTCAGCTTGCTTTCTCCAGTCTTTTCAATGGTTAGTGCAATGACTGGACTAGGGATTGCTAAAAAGAAAGAAGAAAAGGGAAACTTGAGCGATGTGAAGGATACGATGTAAAAAAATAAAATAAAAAACAGTCACCAGTATGATCAGGTGGCTGTTTTTTTGACAGGAATAATTATTTTTATATCAATCCAAGCGATCAATCAATTCCTTCATTTCATCGATTTCTTTTTCTTGTGCTTCGATGATTTTTTCTGCTAACTTTTTGACCTCAGGATCTTCTAGATTGGCACGCTTACTTGTTAAAATAGCAATAGAGTGATGAGGGATCATTGCTTTCATCCATGCCACATCATCAACCGTCGTTTGACTACGGACCATGAATAACGAACCACCAAACACCAACAAGCTGATCGTTAAGATCATGATATTCAGCTTCTTATGTTCATACATTTTCCACATGAAAAGTAACATGATGATTGCCATGACAGCACCCATCATCAATGCCATAAAGACCCTTGTCCGACTAAAGAAGAGATGGTCGATCGAATAAACATTTAGATACATCATCCCAAACATAATAACTGTTGAAACAATGATCATTAACAAAAATTTCCCGTACTTTTTCATAAATAAAACCCCTTTTTACTTTTTACAAGACTATCATCTCAGCAATAAATGCACAAAGCAAATGAAGTGCACACAAAAAATGAGCGAGCATTTTTTTTGTTGATTTGCCTATAAAGAAGTCAGGACTATCAAAAGTCAAGTGACTGACTTTTGATAGTCCTGGCTCGTTCAAGGGGAAGTTTTAATCATGATCCAGCTATTCAAATAGAAGAGAAGGGTTCATTATCTATGACAAAGACATCCTTTTTCTTTTGATAGCTAAAGAAAATACCAGCATATAGTAGAGCAGTTAGTACGGTCACACCGATTGAATTTGTCATTAGGATCCCTATCAAAATCAAGGTCAATGCAACTAAAGCAAATAGGTTGAAGCCTTTTGCTTTCCAAGTGCCTTTCTTTAAAGCCAAACGAAAGGCGGCTGCACTGATCATCAACCAGATCACCAGTACCGTATAAGAAAGGGAACCAGCTAAATAACTAAAGAGTTTATCACCAACGAAATAAGAAAGGATAACGCCAAGGTATAAAACACTTGTACAAAATAGTACAGCACGCTGCGGAACCGAATGCTTATTCAATTTTGCCAGCTTTTTAGCTGATCCTTTATTGTCTTTCAAACGGAAAAACAATAGCCGAGAAGAGGCGTAAACACCAGAATTGATTGATGAAAATAGTGCCAAGACAATGACAAAATTCACGATATCACTAGCAAAAGGAATATTCATCTGTTCAAAAACTAAGACAAAAGGACTAACCGATGAACCAGCTAAAGTATTCCAAGGAAAAAGAATCAGTAATAAGAAAAGTGGAATAATATAGAAGGAAACGATTCGGCCCATAACGCCTTTGATTGCTTTAGGTATCGCTTTTTTAGGATCGTCTGCTTCACTGACTGTGATTGCGATCAATTCTGATCCACCATATGAATAGATGACTACAAGTAAAGAACTGACAACACCTTTTAATCCGTGGGGAGTGAAACCACCGTGATCAGTCAGCTGGCTTAATGTAGGAAAAATTCCAGTTCCCAGCATTTGTTGTCCAACGAGATAAAGACCAAAAAGAATCATTAAAACAATGACACTGATCTTCGCAAAAGCTAACCAATACTCTGTTTCAGCAAACAAACGAACGGAGTAAAGATTGATCAAAGTTGTTAAAATCGCCAAAAGTAAAATGAAAAACCAAGCGGGGACATGCGGAAACCATAATTGTAAAAATGATGCCGCCGCTACAGCTTCAGCGATGATATTGATCATCCACATCGAGTAATAGACCCAGTCAACGAAGTCTGCGGAATGATTGCCCAAGTAAGGACGGATCAAACCAGATAAACCATGTTGCGTATCGCCACCGTCTAAAACCAACTTACCTAGGCCACTCATGACAATAAATAAAATGCCGCCACCAATCAAAAAAGCAAATAAAACAGCAGGACCAGCGATACCAATGGCTTCTCCACTTCCTTTAAATAAACCAGCACCAATCGCGCCACCAAGAGCAAGCATGGTGATATGTCTGGAACTAAGTTGTTTTTTTAACTTTGTTTGTTCTGTACTTTCCATAAACATCCTCTTTTCTAAAACATGAATGAAAAAAATCAATCGGTCGTAAAATAATATTGTCTATCATAACAAATTATCTGACAATTACAACTATTCTGAAAACTTTTTTGTATCTTTTAATGAAAAAATCATAGAACTCTTATTTGTTTAGATAATTATTGTTATATTTCTATGGAAAATCACTTAAAACGAAAGCGTTTCATTCGCTTTTTCCTTTCATACAGGGCTATTATTAGAGGAAACCCATACTTAATCGGTTTGATTCAAGTAAGTATAAATAAGGAGTTGATGACTATGACCCAACACGAACGATTACTTGTAGCGAAAAATAAAGCATTATATTTTTTCCCATCTTTGCAAACGATGGATGTCATCTCAGCGAAAGATTTAATGGATGATTCATTTATGTCATCGTTCCAACAGCAACTCAAGCAATATAAACTAATTATCTTTTTAGATTATGGGTTTGATGTCGCATTTGCTTCTCGTATTCGGCCATACACACAGGCGAAGATCATTCTATTCTTTTGGAACCATTTTAAAGA